>JBKPJW010000109.1:0-1718 GCA_046730875.1 Actinomycetota bacterium
CCTTCATCCCCTGCCCGAACCCTGCCTCCGCCTGCGCCAGCCGGGAGGTCGCCGCTGAAGGCGAGGACGCCGTCGTCCTATCTTCCCCGGTGCTGCGCTGCTGCCGAACGTCCCGGCGGCCCAAGTCCCGCGGGCGGAGGCTGTGCCGGCCGTCGTTGCCCGCTCCTGCGGGTACTGGCTCGCTGAGGCGCCCGCTGATGCCTGTTAAGTTAGTCGGCGCGCTGCCCGTTGATGATGTCGTCAGCGTTCTCGAAGGCCCAGGCAACCAGCGGAACCAGCAGGGCGCTCAACTCATAGCCGCGCTCCGTGAGGCTGTAGTCCACCCGCGGCGGAATGACCGGCTGGGCCGTTCGGCTTACCAGGCCATCGCGCTCAAGCGTCTTGAGGGTCTGGGCCAGCATTTTCTCGCTGACACCCTCGGCGCGGCGTCGCAATTCACTCCAGCGCTGCCCGCCCTCGGATAACGCAAGCAGAATCAGCACACCCCACTTACTGGTGATGTGGTCGAGCAGGGTGCGGCTGGGGCACCCGGCCGGGAACACGCCGTCGGCAAGGGCGGCGGGGAGGCGCATGGCCTGGGCAGGATCAGCCGTACTAACTTTCATGCCAGTACCTTACCTCAAAGTGCGTACTCTCTTTCGGGAAGTAACTGGAAGACCCCCTTGTTGTGACCGGTGACAGACCACCATCGAAAGGAAAATCCATGAGCATCGTCATCGCCGGCGCAACCGGCCAGCTGGGCCGCCATGTAGTCGAGGCCCTGCTGGAGCGCAACGTTCCTGCGGAGGACATCGTGGCCACGGGGCGCTCCATCGAAAAGCTCGCGGACTTCGCCGCGCGCGGCGTCCAGGTCAAGGCCATGGACTACACCGATCCCGCCTCCGTGGCGGAGGCGTTGAAGGGGGCCCAGAAGGTGCTCCTCATTTCCGGCAGCGAGGTGGGGCAGCGGGTGGAGCAGCACCGAACCGTCATCGAGGCCGCGAAGGCAGAAGGTGTTGAACTGCTCGCCTACACGAGCATCGCCAACGCGGACAGCACCACGATGAAGCTGGCAGCGGAGCACCAGGAAACCGAGACCATCCTGCGGGAAGCGGGCGTTCCTTTCGTTCTGCTTCGCAATAGCTGGTACCTGGAGAACTACACCGATCAGCTGCCCGGCACGCTCGCGCAGGGTGGGATCGCCGGAAGCGCAGGGGAGGGCCGGGTCAGCGCAGCTTCCCGCGCTGACTACGCCCACGCTGCCGCTGCTGTGCTGGTTGCCGAGGACCAGGCCGGCAAAATCTATGAGCTGGGCGGCGATGAACCGTTCACCATGGCTGAACTCGCGGCGGAGATCAGCGCCGCGACCGGCAGGGAAATCTCCTACCAGGACCTCCCCGCTCAGGAGTACGCCGGAATGCTGGCGGGCGTTGGAGTGCCGGAGGCCTTCGCGGAAATCCTTGCGGACTCTGATCTGGGAATTGCCCGGGGTAACCTCCTGGTCAGCACCGGAGATCTGCGCAAGCTGATCGGACGCCCCGCCATGTCCCTGGCCGAAGCCGTCCGTTCAGCCACTTCCTCCTCCTGACCCGTAACCGAGCGTCGCGGCCCTGGCTGCCCCGACCTTAGGTGGGCGTCTCTTGGTAAGTACGCCTGCGGCCCCGACTCCAGCGAGAGCTGGAATCGGGGCCGCAGGGCGCAGTTGGTGTGCGTGGGATGTCGCTGCCTGACCCTAGGCG
>JBKPJW010000110.1:0-1107 GCA_046730875.1 Actinomycetota bacterium
TGGCATGCCATAGTCGTTGACGACTAGCCCCTCGGGGCGCCGGCCAGTGCCGGCGTACTTGGGGAGGCGGCCCCGTAATTGTCTGTGCCTCCTGAGATGCTTTGTTCATGGAAAGCAGGGGTGCGGAGAGTTGGGGCGCGGAGAGCTGGAGTGCGGAGAGCAGGGCGGCCCTGGAGGCCGTGGCCGCGTCCGTTGCCGCGCTTCTTGCCTCCGCCGGCGCGGGGCCGGATCACACCTATCTGCCTGGCGCCGTTCCGTTGCCTGACACTAATCCGCTGCTGGGTGCTGATCCGTTGCGGGATCGGGCGGATGCGTGCCTGGACGGGCTCGCCGGGGTGGCCCGGGTGGAGGCGTGTGCCGCCGCGCTGAAGGTGCGACTGGCGGCCGACTACGCGGGCGCGGCCGGGGCGCTGGCGCCGCCGGCGGCGTCCCCGCAGGAACACACCGCCCGGGAGATGGCCATGGTCGCGGAGGTCGCCTGCGTCCTGACCGTCAGCGAACGCACCGCCCGCGCCCTGCTCTGCGAGGGCCAGGCGCTGACCACGGGCCTGCCGCTGACCCTGGCGGCGCTGCAGGCCGGGACGATCTCCTGGCAGCACGCCCGGATCATCGTCGATGAAACCGCCGGCCTGGACGCCGCCGGCGCGGCCGCCCTCGAGGCGCATTTCCTGGACCCGGACGCCCCGAACCCGGCCCGCGGGTGCCCGGCCGGGGAGCTCGTGCCGGCCCGGTTCCGGGCCAAGGCCCGCACCTGGCGCGAACGCCACCACCGGGCCAGCATTGAAGAGCGCCACATCAGGGGCGCCGCGGACCGGCGGGTCGAATACGCCCCGGACCGGGACGGCATGGCCTGGCTCTCGGCCTACCTCCCGGCCGACACCGCCGCCGGGGTCTGGGAGCGGACCACCGCGGCCGCCCGCGCGCTCCAGGGCCCGGCCGAGGCCCGGACCCTTAGCCAGCTCCGCGCCGACATCACCGCCACCTGGCTCCTCACCGGCACCGGCCCCTGCCTCGGCACCGGGACGACCTGGGGAACGGCTATTGGCGGAACGGCTTTTGGCGGAACGGTCAACGGGGGCACCGCCGGCTCCGGCACCTGCCCGGGGA
>JBKPJW010000111.1:0-3947 GCA_046730875.1 Actinomycetota bacterium
ACACTTTGGGCGGTTTTGTCAACAGCCAAAGCGGAAACAGGCCACTGACCTGCGGAAACACTGTGCCCGAGGTGGGACTCGAACCCACACACCTTTCGATACCGCATTTTGAGTGCGGCGCGTCTGCCAATTCCGCCACTCGGGCGCGGAGTACACCTTGTAACAATCAGCCTGCCACAGTGCTGTGAGCAACGCGATCGCTTCCAGTGCGCGAAATTACTCTACATGCAGATAGGCTGAATTCCAGAATCGCGCCAGTGACGCCGCATCGAACCAATCCGGTCCAAGTACACCAGCGGACACAACCTAAGATGGTAGTTCCCGCCGTACCTTTCCAAGGAGTTCCCGTGTCAGAACAGACGGAGTCCACCTCCACGTCCCAGCCGGCGCGCCGCGTCATTGTGGCCGAGGACGAAACCCTCATCCGCCTCGACATCATCGAAATCCTGCGCGGCGAAGGCTACGACGTCGTCGGCGAGGCTGACAACGGCGAAAAGGCCGTGCAGCTTGCCGAGGAGCTCAAGCCCGACCTGGTCCTGATGGACGTCAAGATGCCCGTCATGGACGGCATCACGGCCGCAGAAAAGATCGTCAAGGCCCGGATCGCCCCCGTGGTCCTGCTCACCGCGTTCAGCCAGAAGGAACTCGTGGAGCGTGCCCGCGACGCCGGAGCCATGGCCTATGTGGTCAAGCCGTTCACCCCGGCTGACCTCATCCCGGCCCTGGAGATCGCACTCTCCCGCCACGAGGAAATCAAGGCCCTCGAGAGCGAGGTGACCGACCTGCAGGAGCAGTTTGCCACACGCAAGCTCGTGGAACGTGCCAAGAGCCTCCTGACCACCAAGATGGGCCTGACGGAGCCGGAAGCCTTCCGCTGGATCCAGAAGACCTCGATGGACCGCCGCCTCAGCATGCGCGAGGTCGCCGAAACCATCATCAACCAGGTCAACTAGCCGCCACCCGGCCTTGCGCTGAGGCTGCGCAAGGCCGGCCGCGCACCAAGGCCACCAGCAAAAAGCACCAAAGCACCAAAAAGGGAGGATCCCCGCCAGCCGGCGGGGATCCTCCCTTTTTGCGTTCAAGCGTTCCGAATGAGACGGAAGACCTAGACCTGGGCCCGGTTCTTCTTCTTCTTTTCCGGCCACGGGCCAAGCTTGTCCTTGGCGACGGCTGCTTCGCCGGTGCCGCCGATGTCGGCGAGGTCGCCCACCTTGTGGACCTTCAGCAGGTTCGTGGAACCGGCCTTTCCGGGAGGCGAACCGGCGGCGATAACCACCAGGTCCCCTTCCTCGACTTGTTCCATTTCCAGCAGGCTCCGGTCAACCTGGGCCGTCATTTCGTCGGTGTGGCCCACCATGGGGACCAGGACGGGCTGGATGCCCCAAGTCAGCGCGAGCTGGTTCCAGACGTGCTCCACCGGGGTGAAGGCGAAGATCGGCCGGATCGGGCGCAGCCGGGACAGGCGGCGCGCGGAGTCGCCGGACTGGGTGAAGGCACAGATGTACTTCGCTTCCAGCTGGTCGGCGATTTCGACGGCGGCCCGGGTGATGGCGCCGCCGCGGGTCTTGGGCTTGGTGCCCAGCGGGGGCACGCGCTCCAGGCCGTGCTCTTCGGTGGACTCGATGATCCGGGCCATGGTCTTGACCGTTTCGATCGGGAACTTGCCCACGCTGGTCTCGCCGGAGAGCATCACTGCGTCGGCTCCGTCCAGCACGGCGTTGGCGCAGTCGGAGGCCTCGGCGCGTGTCGGGCGCGGGTTGTCGATCATGGATTCGAGAACCTGGGTGGCCACGATGACCGGCTTGGCCCAGCGGCGGGCCAGTTCAACGGCGCGCTTCTGAACGATCGGCACTTCCTCCAGCGGAAGCTCCACGCCAAGGTCGCCACGGGCCACCATGATGGCGTCGAAGGCGTCGATGATCTCGGGCAGCTGATCCACGGCCTGCGGCTTCTCGATCTTGGCGATCACCGGCACGCGGCGGCCTTCTTCGTCCATGATTTCGTGGACGCGCTTGATGTCCGTGGCATCCCGGACGAAGGACAGGGCAACCATGTCCACGCCGCGGCGCATCGCCCAGCGCAGATCGTCCTCGTCCTTTTCGCTCAGCGCCGGCACGTTGACGGCGACGCCGGGCAGGTTGATGCCCTTGTTGTTCGAGACATACCCGCCAACAATGACCTGTGCAACGACCTTGACGTCGTCGACGTCGATCGCGCGCAGGGCGACCTTGCCGTCGTCGATCAGCAAGGCGTCGCCCGGGTTGACGTCCTCGGTGAGGCTCTTGAGCGTCGTGGAGCAGATGTCCTTGGTGCCCGGAACGTCCTCGGTGGTGATCGTGAACGTGTCACCGACGGCCAGAAGGTGCGGTCCGTCGACGAAACGGCCCAGGCGGATCTTGGGGCCCTGCAGGTCGGCCATGATGGCCACGGCCTTGCCGAGCTGTGCCGCAGCCTTGCGGACGTTCTCGTACGTGTTGTCGTGCACGGAGTAATCTCCGTGGCTCATGTTCATGCGGGCCACGTCGACGCCGGCTTCCAGCACGGCAAGCGTGTTCTCAAAGCTTGCGATTGCCGGTCCGAACGTGGCCACAATTTTAGCGCGTCTCATATACCTACCCTAGTAGTCGATTGCATGGATGAAGCTGTTTCAAAGTGAACGGCCGGTGGCCGTTGGAACCCGGCAGGCGACTACAGAACAGCCATCGCACGGTCGGTGGGCGCCACAGGCGCAGGCAGGATGGTGCTGCCCATCAGGAACTTGTCCACCGCGGCCGCGCAGGCGCGACCCTCGGCGATGGCCCATACGATCAGCGACTGGCCGCGGCCCGCGTCACCGGCGACGAAGATGCCTTCGGTGTTGGTCATGTAGTAGCCGTCGCGGGCCACGTTGCCGCGGCCGTCGAAGTCGGCCTGGACCTGCTCGGTGATCCCGGCCGGTTCGGGACCGGTGAAGCCCAAGGACAGGAAGACGAGGTCCGCCGGAATGATCCGCTCGGTGCCGGCCTTCGGGAGGCGCTTGCCGTCGACGAATTCCGTCTCAGCGACCTTGACGCCCGTGAGTTTGCCGTTTTCCCCGACGAACTCCACGGTGGAGGCGAGGTAGGTGCGTTCGCCGCCTTCCTCGTGGGCGCTGGCGACCTCGAACAGGGTGGGGAACGTCGGCCACGGCTGGTGGCCGGCACGCTCGATCGGAGGCTGCTTGCCGATTGCCAGCGTGGTCACGGAGGCCGCCTGGTGCCGGTGCGCGGTGCCGAGGCAGTCCGCGCCGGTATCGCCGCCGCCGAGGATCACCACATGCTTGCCCGCGGCGTTGATCTGGTTCTCCACGGTCTCCCCCGCCACCACCCGGTTGGCCGGCACGAGGTAGTCCATGGCGAAGTGGACGCCCTCGAGCTCGCGGCCCGGGATCGGCAGGTCACGCGGGACGGTGGCGCCGGTGGCGATCACGACGGCGTCGTACCGGCGGCGCAGCTGTTCCCAGGTAACGTCGGTGCCGACGGCTACCCCGGTGCGGAACCGGGTTCCCTCGGCCTTCATCTGCTCGAGCCGGCGGTCCACCTGCTCTTTTTCCATCTTGAAGTCGGGGATTCCGTAGCGCAGGAGTCCGCCGATTTTGTCGTCGCGCTCGTAGACGGCCACGGTGTGGCCCACGCGGGTCAGCTGCTGGGCGACGGCGAGGCCGGCCGGGCCGGAACCGACGACGGCGACCGTCTTGCCGCTCAGTCGTGCCGGCGGCAGCGGGTTGACCCAGCCGTTCTCGAAGGCCTGGTCCACGATCGAGACCTCGACCTGCTTGATGGTCACGGCGGGCTGGTTGATGCCGAGCACGCAGGACGCCTCGCAGGGGGCCGGGCACAGCCGGCCGGTGAACTCGGGGAAGTTGTTGGTGGCGTGCAGCCGCTCCATCGCTTCCTCGCCCTTGTCGCGCCAGATGAGGTCGTTCCATT
>JBKPJW010000112.1:0-5789 GCA_046730875.1 Actinomycetota bacterium
GGCCTCCCCCTCCCGGCCCAGGACCGCGGCAATCCTGGCCATGATGTTCGTGGAGTGCCGGTAGAAGGCCGTCGCGACGATGCCGCGATCGGCGGACCGCGCCGCGAACAGGTCCGGCTCCGGCCCGTCGGGTTCCAGCCATTCGCCCCAGTGGAATCCGGTATCCCAGAGGTATCGCTCGTGCGGATCCGGCGTGCGGCGGGCGGCGGCCCGGGACGGGTGCCTGGCGCCTTCGGCGGCGCTGCGGATGAACCCCAGCCACCGGTTCATGGCCTCCCAGTTCTGTTCCAGGATCTCCGTATCCCCGCTCGCCCGGTAGATCTCCCACGGCACCAGGACGATCGCGTCTCCCCAGCCGGCGGAGCCGTTCACAAAGGCCATGTGATCGGCAGCCGTGGTGTTCGGGCCCGGCGAGGGGGAAATGTTGACGATCACACCATTGTTCCATTGGTCCGCCCGGACGTCGTTGAGCCACTTCCGGGAGAAGCCGGCAACGTCGAAGAGGTAGGCAGCGGTGGGCACAAAAACCTGCCAGTCGCCGGTCCAGCCGGCTTTCTCCCGCTGCGGGCAGTCCGTGGGGACCTCGCAGGCATTGCCGCGGAAGCTCCACTCGACAATCTCGTGCAGTTTGTTGAGCCGGTCATCGCTGCAGCTGAACGTGCCCACGCGTTCGAGGTCGGTCTGGACCATGCGGCCCGTGATGTCCCCCGGTTCCAGGGACTCCGCCAGACCCCGGACCGAAACGTACTGGAAGCCATGTGTGGTGTGCCGGGGCTCGAAGACTTCGCCCGGAGCGCCGGAGGCCACCACAGAGTCGATCTGCCCCGCAGAGAGGAACTGGCCCGGATGCCGGAAATCGTGCGGCCGCAGGTTCTCCTGCGTCACATCTCCTCCGCCGTCCAGGGATTCGCCGTACACCAGGGTCACGGGCTCGCCGGGGGCGCCGAGGCGGCTGAGGCGCACCCAGCCGTTGATGTTCTGTCCCAGGTCAACCACCTGATGGCCGGTCGCCAGCCGGGTGATGGATGCCGGTGCGATGTCCTCCACGACGCGGGTGGGCGGCGCCACCGGCCCCGTCAGGGTCCTGAAGCTGCCTGCGCGGAGCACGGCGCGCTCGCCGACCCTGGGTCCGGCGCCGGCCTCCGGCGCGCGGAAGTCGACGTGCTGGCCGGCCATGAGGTCGGCGCTGACGATTTCCGTCGCCGTCACCAGCCAGGACTCGTCGGTGCCCACCGCGGTCCGCCCGTCCTTGGACGTGAATTCGAGCTGCACCAGCAGGGCCGTGTCCGTCCCGTACATGTCGGCGTCTCGCGTGTACCCGAACGTGCCGCGGTACCAGCCGTCGGTGAGGACGGCGCTGACGGTGTTGCTGCCGGCGCGGAGCAGGGATCCGACGTCATACGCCTGGACCTGCAGGGTGCTGTGGTAGCTGGTGGAGCCCGGTGTGAGTTCCTGGTCGCCTACGCGCTGCCCGTTGAGGAAGAGTTCGTAGACCCCGTGAGCCGTGGCGTACGCCCGGGCCGTATCCGGGACGGCGTCGAGCTCGAAGGAGGTGGACAGGGCGTAGCCCGGGCGCTCGCCGGGCGCGGGGATTGCCATCTCGCCGGGTCCGATCCAGGCAGCGGTCCAGTCGGTGCGATGCAGCAGCCCCAGTTCGACCGGCATCGGCGCCGACCAGCCGGAGACTGACACTGTGCCGTCCGTTGCCTGGTCCCAGGTGCGCACCTTCCATGCGAACCGGTCGCGTGAGCCGAGCGTCGGACCGCCATAGGTCACCTGCGCGTGGGTTCCCGAGTCCACACGGCCGCTGTCCCAGCCGTTGCTGGCGGTGATCTGGTAGGCGGCCTGCCGCACGGATCCCTCCGGCGGCGTCCAGCTCAGCCGCGGACGGGTGGTGGTGATGCCGAACGCCTCGCGCAGGTGTTCGGTCAACAGGTGGGTGGGGTGGTTCATGCTGCTGCCTCGTCCCGTCTTTCTCAGTTGCCGGCGTGGGTGGCCGCCAGAGCGGCGGGACGAAATACTTGCACCGGCCGCGCGGCGGCCGTCAGGCGGTGTGTGCCGGCACCGACGGTTCGGGCGTCCTGTCCCGGAAGCCTGACCTCTGCCTGCACGCCCTCGGGGAGGGTGGCCTCGACCTCCAGCGCGCCGGCGTCGGTGATCCGCCACTCGACGGAGATCGTGCCGTGCGGGCTGCGGAGGCTGGTGCTGGCCCAGTCGATGTCGCCGCCCGGCCGGGGCGCGATCAGTACCTTGGAATAGCCCGGGGCAAGGGGCCGGATGCCGCCCACGTACTTGTGCAGCCAGTCAGCAATGGCGCCGAGCGCGTAGTGGTTGAAGCTGGTCATCTCCCCGGTATTGATGGTGCCGTCCGGGAGCATGGAGTCCCACCGCTCCCAGACGGTGGTGGCCCCCATGGTCACCGGGTACAGCCATGACGGGCATTGCTCTTCCAGCAGGAGTCCGTAAGCCTCATCGAAGTGTCCGGTGTCCGAGAGGGCCGCGGTGATAAAGGGGGTGCCGGCGAAACCCGTGGAGACGCGGTATGAGTTGTCCCGCACCAGTTCGGCGAGACGGTTGCCCGCATACTCCCGGTGCCGGCCGCTCTGGAGAACGTCGAAGGCGATGGCCAGCGCGTAGACGGTGGTGCAGTCGCTGTGCACCGTTCCGTCGGCGGCCACGTAGTGGGTGTTGAAGGCTGCTTTAACGCGTTCGGCCAGGCGGCCGAACTCGTCGGCGTCGTGTCCCAAAAGCGCGGCTGTCCGGGCCGTGATGGACGCAGTCCGGTAGAGGCACGCGGTTGCGACCACGCCGGTGTCCGCCTTCGCCGCCCACGGCTGGTCCGGCGCGGCGTCCGGGTCCAGCCAGTCACCGAACTGGAAACCCTCATCCCACAACCCGGCGGGCGAGAGCAGGCCCTCCACTCGGCGGGTGTGGGAGGTCATCGATTCATACTGGTCCTTTAGCACGGTGTCGTCGCCGTAGGCCTCCCACAGTGCCCACGGCACCCACACGGATGCCTCGCTCCAGATGGCTGAGGATTCCGGTTCCGGGAATTCCGGCGGCTGGGGGCAATACTTCAGCGCGTCCGGCACGGTGATCGGTACCAGCCCGCCGGCCGCTTTTTGCTCCGCGGCCAGGTCAAGCAGCCAATCCTGCAGGAAGCCTTTGACGTCGTACAGGAAGGCGGCGGTCGGGGCGAACACGGCGATGTCCCCGGTCCAGCCGAGCCGTTCGTCGCGCTGCGGACAGTCGGTGGGCAGGTCCAGGAAATTGCCCTTCAGGCCCCAGACGATGTTGCGGTGCAGCTGGTTCACCAGCGGGTTGGAGCATTCGAAGAGGCCGGTGCGGTCCAGCTCCGAGTGCACGGCCACGGCCTCGACGGAGGCCGCGCTCAGCGGTCCGGGCCAGCCGGACACCTCGGCGTAGCGGAACCCGTGGAAGGTCTTGCTCGGTTCGAAGAAGTCCTGGCCGCCCGAGAGGATGAAGGTGTCGGTCGCTGCGGCCGACCGCAATGGCCGGGTCCCCAGCTCGCCGTTTTCCAGGACCTCGGCGTGGCGGACGGTGATGGTGGCGCCGGCGTCGCCCTGGACGGTGAAGCGCAGCCAGCCCACCAGGTTCTGGCCAAAGTCCAGCAGCGTTTTGCCGCCCGGTGAGGTGAAGATCTCCACCGGCGTGAGGACCTCGTTGCGCACCACCGGCGGCCCGACGGGGGCCGCCAGCCGGCCGGCGTCGAACTCGAGCGTGTGGACGCCGACCCAGCCGCCGGCCGGCGCAGCGTCGGCGTCGAACCCTGGCCTGGCCCAGCCTGCCGGTTCCTGCCGCGCGTCAATGCTCTGCCCGTCGTAGAGGTCGTTGGCCGTTGTGCTCGAGGGTCCCGACTGCCAGGTTGTGTCCGAGTCGACTGACTGGACGTGGCCGTCGGCGTATTCGATGTCCAGCTGCCCGAAGAATCCGAGCTCGCTGCCGTACAGGCCCGACTTGCCGTGCCAGGCCAGGCGTCCGCGGTACCAGCCGTTGCCAAGCGCAACGCCGATCACCGTGGAGGGGCCCACGAGTGCGGTCACGTCATAGCTGCGGTATCGCAGGCGCCATTCATAGGAGCTCCAGCCGGGGCTCAGCACGTCCTCGCCGACCGGAACGCCGTTGATCTGTGCCTCGTAGATGCCGAGCGCGGTTGCCCGCAGCTGCGCGCTCACCACGGCGCCGTGGCCTTCGTCGAGCCGGAATTCCTTGCGCAGGAGGGGTGCGCCGTTGAAGTCTTGATCGGGAGCGATCATCGCGGCGGACCAGGGTGCCGGGGTCATGTTGTCTTCCATTCTTCTGCTGAGTTCGATTCTTTTGTGGCGTTGGATTTGTGCGGTGTTCGATTTGCGTTGGCTGCGGGAGCAGCCCTGTTGCGGTTTTGGGAGCGGGAGGGCTCAGGCGTAATGGCAGGCGACGTCGGACGCGCCTACCGTCCGCAGGGCCGGGCGCTCGGTGCGGCAGAGGTCAGTGGCCAGCGGGCAGCGCTGGCTGAAGGGACAGCCGCCGGGTGCCGGAGCGGCGGCTGCCGCGGTCCGCACGCCCAACGCTTCGCGCTTTTGCCGCCGCTCGGCCTGCTCGGCCGGGCGGGGCACCGGCGAGGCAGCCACGAGCGCCCGGGTGAACGGATGTTTGGGTGACTCCGTGACGGCAGCCGCGGGTCCGCTTTCCATGACCTGGCCGCGGTAGAGCACCACCACGCGCTGGGCCAGGAACTGGACCACGGAGATGTCGTGCGCGATGAACAGGTAGCTCAGGCCGCGCTCGTCCCGGAGGTCTGCCAGAAGGTTCAGCACCTGGGCCTGCGTGGACAGGTCCAGCGCGCTGACCGCTTCGTCGCACACCACGAGTTTCGGTTCGCAGATCAGGGCCCGGGCGACGGCGATCCGCTGCCTTTGTCCGCCGGAAAACTGGCCGGGATAGCGGTCCACGGCCTCGCGGGGAAGCCCCACGCGTTCCAGCATGTCCTCGGCGCGCTGCCGGGCGTCCCGGGCAGCCACCCCGCGGATCCGCAGCGGTTCAGCCAGCGATGCACCGATAGTCTGCCGCGGGTTCAGCGAGGAGTTCGGGTCCTGGAACACGGCCCTTAGCTCCCCGCCGAGTTCACGCCGCCGGGCCGGGCTGGCGTGGGTAATGTCAGTGCCGTCATAGCGGATGGTGCCCCCGCTGGGCTTTTCCAGGCCCAGGATGGCTTTGCCGATGGTGGACTTGCCGGAGCCGGACTCTCCCACCAGGCCCACGGTCTCGCCGGGGCGGATACGGAAGCTGACGCCGTCCACTGCGGCCGGGGCTGCCGCCGCCTTGCGTCCGCGGCCGTACCGGACCACCAGGTCCTTGACTTCCAGCATGGGCTGCTCCGGCGCGACCGGCGCCGTGTCCTGCCGTTGTGCAGTCTCAATGCTCATGCCAGGTCCTTTTCGACGATTTTCAGTACTCGGTGAGTGGGCACTTCCGTGGCAAGCCATTCCAGGCCCTCCACCGCCAGTTCGTCCGCCTTGACGCAGCGGACCAGTCCGGCTTCGGACCCGGAGGACAGCAGCGGCACCGGGGCGGCGCACGCGGAGCCGGCGAACTGGCAGCGCGCCATGAACCGGCACCCGGAGGGCCAGTCCTTTGGCTGCGGAACCTGGCCGCTGATGGTGGCCAGCCGCTCAGGCATGTCCGCCGCGGTGTTGGCGTGCGGGTCGGCGGCCAGGAGCGCCAGGGTGTAGGGGTGGCGGGGGTTGTCCAGGATGTTGGCGGTCCGGCCGCATTCGACCACCTGGCCG
>JBKPJW010000113.1:0-3018 GCA_046730875.1 Actinomycetota bacterium
CACCTTCACCGGCAACGGCGGCCCGAACGTCGGCAGCTTCTTCAACAAGATCCTCTACGCGATCAAGTTCCAGTCCTCGGACCTGCTGCTTTCCGACGGCGTGAACGCCGAGTCCCAGATCCTCTACGACCGCAACCCGCGGGACCGCGTCGAGAAGGTCGCGCCCTACCTGACCGTGGACGGCAATCCCTATCCCGCCGTCGTCGACGGCAAGGTGAAGTGGATCGTGGACGGGTACACCACCAGCCCGTACTTCCCCTACTCCCAGCAGGAGCAGCTCTCGGCCGCCACGGCCGACTCGCAGACGGCCGCGAACCGGACAGTAGCCCTGCCCAATAGCTCGGTGAACTACATCCGTAACTCGGTCAAGGCCACCGTGGATGCCTATGACGGCTCTGTGACGCTGTACGCCTGGGATGACCAGGACCCGGTACTCAAGGCGTGGCAGAAGATCTTCCCCACGTCGCTGAAGCCGTATTCCGAGATGTCCGGTGCGCTCATGAGCCACGTGCGGTACCCGGAGGACCTGTTCAAGGTACAGCGCGAACTTCTCGGCCGTTACCACGTGACCAATCCCGACAGCTTCTACACCAACATTGACGCCTGGTCCGTTCCGAACGACCCCACCGTCAAGGACGACGTCAAGCAGCCGCCGTACTACATGTCGCTGAAGATGCCTGACCAGGAGAAGCCGGCCTTCCAGCTGACCTCCTCGTTCATCCCGCAGGTGGTCAACGGAAACGCCCGCAACGTGCTCTACGGCTTCCTGGCCGCAGACTCGGATGCAGGCAACCAGAAGGGCGTCAAGGCGGACAGCTACGGCCAGCTCCGGCTCCTGCAGATCCCGCCGGAAACCCAGGTTCCCGGCCCCGGGCAGGCGCAGAACAAGTTCAACTCCGACCCCACCGTTTCGCAGGCGCTCAACCTGCTGCGCCAAGGTGCGTCGGCTGTGCTCAACGGCAACCTGCTGACCTTGCCTGTCGGTGGGGGCATGGCGTACGTGCAGCCCGTCTATCTGCGGTCGACGGGTGAAACCTCCTACCCGACGCTGCAGCGGGTCCTGGTGGCATTCGGCGACAAGATCGGCTTCGCGCCAACGCTGGACGAGGCCCTGAACCAGCTGTTCGGCGGAAATTCCGGCGCCTCGGCAGGGGATTCGGCGAACAAGGGGCAAACGCCGGCCAATCCCTCCACCCCGGGCGGCAGCACTCCGGCGCCCGGCACCACGGACGCCAAGGCGGAACTGAAGGCAGCCCTGGACGAGGCGAACGCCGCCATCAAGGCCGGCCAGGACGCCCTGGCGAAGGGTGACTTCGCGGCCTACGGCGAACAGCAGAAGAGGCTGCAGGCGGCCTTGCAGAAGGCGCTCGAGGCCGAAGCCAAGCTGGAAACCCCGGCCCCGGCACCGGCGGGCACCGCGTCGCCGACGCCGTCTGCCTCGCCGTCGGCGACAGCGGGGAGCTGACCCTGCAGTAATAAGACCTGCAGCAAGCACAGGCACAGGCTGCAGGCCCCAGGCCGGGATTGCCCTCCACGGAGCGGCAAGCCCGGCCTGTGGCTTCTCCGGCCCCGCCTGCGCTGACGCCGCGGGTCTGTGCGGTCCGCCGGCGGCGGCCGCCCGCCGGCGAGATGCACATCACGTCACCTCGATTTGGCCTCAAGTTCACCGGCAGGTAGAGTTGATCTTGCGACGCGGGGTGGAGCAGTTCGGTAGCTCGCTGGGCTCATAACCCAGAGGTCACAGGTTCAAATCCTGTCCCCGCAACTGGAGAAAAGGTCCGGAACATTGGAAACAGTGTTCCGGACCTTTCGCTTTAAGCGCCGCGGGAGGCAGCGCCGGCGGATGCAGTCCGGGGGCACTTTGACACGGCCACGCCGCGGGCACGGGACCTGAAGGCCGGAAACCCTGTCCAAAAGTCCCCCGGACGGTGAACGGGAGGTCCGGAACTGCGTTGATGCGGGGTGGATGCCAGGTGTGCTGAGCGTTTGTCCCATAAGCCCCGGAGCCCCGGAACCGGGGAGCGGCACCGGGAAACGGGACCCGCATACCGGGTGCGACCGGAAGTGACCAGGACCAGACTGGACCGGGCCTGACCCGGTTGGGGGCTGTGGTCATGGCAGCCCGGAAACTAGGGTAGAGTTGATCAAGCGACGCGGGGTGGAGCAGTTCGGTAGCTCGCTGGGCTCATAACCCAGAGGTCACAGGTTCAAATCCTGTCCCCGCAACCAGGAAACACCAGCAGGACACTGAAAGGCCCGGATCTGATGATCCGGGCCTTTTCGTTTTGTGTACGGGCACTGAAATCCGGACTCGGACTTGCGGGCGCTCAGCCGTCCTTAAGCCGCTGGTAGGTCGCCAGCGCCCGCGCGCGGGTTTCGGCTAGGCCCACGATCGGGGCCGGGTAGTCGCGGGCGGCGGCGTCGGCCTTCCAGGGCTCGTGGATCACCTTGTTGTCCAGACCGGCTAGCTCGGGAATGTACGCCCGCAGGTAACGACCGGCGGCGTCGAACTTCTTGCTCTGCGTGACAGGGTTGAAGATCCGGAAATACGGCGAGGCGTCGGCGCCCGACCCCGCCACCCACTGCCAGTTCGCCGGGTTGCTCGCGGCATCGGCGTCCACCAGTGTGTCCCAGAACCATGCCTCGCCCAGCCGCCAGTCCGCCAGCAGGTTCTTCACCAGGAATGAGGCGGCCGCCATCCGCACGCGGTTGTGCATCCAGCCCGTCTGCCAGAGCTGGCGCATCCCGGCGTCAACCAGCGGGTAGCCGGTGCGGCCCTGCTGCCAGGCCTCCAGCTCGGAGCCCGACGGCGGCTGCCATTCGAAGCGGTCGAACTCCGGCCGGTAGTTCCGCGTCGCAAGGTCCGGATTTTCGTAGAGCAGCTGCCAGCAGAACTCCCGCCAGCCAAGTTCGGAACGGAAGATCCCGACGTCGGCCGGCGCCCCCGGCGCAAAGCTGTCCCGCAGCGTGTGCCAGATCCGGAAGGGGCTGATCTCTCCAAAGCGCAGATGCGGGGAG
>JBKPJW010000114.1:0-8098 GCA_046730875.1 Actinomycetota bacterium
TATAAGAGACAGGGCCGGGTCCGTCCGAGTCGGCGGAGTCGTGGTCGAGGAGCGTGACGGTGCCGGCGTCGCCGTCGACCCGGACCGGCGCCCCGTCGGTGATCCGCCGGGTGGCCACACCCGTGCCGAGCACGGCCGGGATGCCGTACTCCCGGGCCACGATCGAGCTGTGGCTCAGCGGGCCGCCGACATCGGTGACCACAGCCGAGGCCATCGCGAACAGTGAGGTCCAAGCGGGAGTGGTGATACGCGCGACCAGCACCTCTCCGGGCACCATCAGGGCAAAATCCTGAGGCCCCCGCAGGACCCGGGCCGGAGCAGTGACCCGGCCCGCACTGGCACCGATGCCCTTGATGACGTCGCCGGCCTGGTCCTGTGGGCCCGCCGGCATCATTTTCCCGAATGCCCGCTCCATCCACCGGCTCTCCGGGAGCAGTTGCGGGGCTGCGGCCTTGGCCTGGCCTCGCCAAAGCATCTTGCGCTCCTCGACGGCCGCCGCGCGGACGGGCCGGTCTGCCCCGGTAATGGCAACGGCCGCCGGTGCGCCCGCCGGTTCCGGAACGCCCTGGGTATCGCGGCTTTCACGGGCTGTTCGGGCATCCGGCCCGGCAAGGCCGAACTCGACGGCGGTTTTCAGTTCCTGGTGGCGCAGCCAGAACACGTCGTCCGGCCGGGCGATGACACCGGAGTCAACCAGCCGCTGTCCGAGCTCGAGCAGCATCCGCCGCAGCAGTGGCCACGCCAGGCCGACGTCGGCCAGGGCATCCTCGCGGATCGGCGCGGCGTTCTGCGCCCACCGGAGCAGCCGGATGAACGCCGCCCCGCGGCGCGGCCCGAGCCGGCTCAACATTTGGCTGGTCTGGTCCTCGCGGCGGTCGGCCGACTGCCGCTGGCGCTCGTGCGGGTCATTGCCCTGTCCCCGCAGGTAAAACTTCACCGAATCCAGCAGCGCCGAGGGATCGTCGGCCGGCACCGGGCTGACGAAGTCAAGATTGTAGACAGCATGGCCGAACCGGCCGAGATGGCCCTGGAAGCGTGGATGCCACTGCTGCCACAGAGCCTCGTCGAAGCCGGCGGGTGCGGACCCGGTGCGCTGGGACTCCACGAGTGCCGCCGTCGGTGCATTCAGGAGTGCCGAGGCCAGCCCCGGCGCTCCGCGGGCCCATGCTGCGAGCTCGTACAGCGACTTCTCCGCCCGGATGGGCTCGCTGTCGTAGCCAAGGAGGAACGTTTGCGCCGCGGGATCTCCGTCGCGCCGAACGAACTTGTCGTAATACGCCCGGAAGGAGATTTCGCTTGTCGCGGCGATCGGAATGATTGACTGCACCGCCGTGTAGTAAACGGTGGCGGCGTCCAGCAACGCCTGCACACCCTCAAGCAGTTCCGCACCGGAAAGCTCAGCCACGGGCCTGGCCGACCAGTCCTGGATCACCCGCTCGTAGCGGGGATGCGAATATTCCCGCCAGCCGGCTACCCCCATGTGCGCCTTGCCGCGCAGCAGGGCGCGGACCGCGGTCAGCGACCTGCCCATCATCCGCCACATTCCCCACGTGCGGTAAAAGTAGTAGGCGTAGCCGTTGACGGTAGGCAGTCCGATGTCGCCCTCGCGGATGACGTTCTTTCCGAGGGCTTCCGCCATCAACGCTTTCAGCGAGCGGGTCACCGAACCGTCAATGAGGTCGGCGAACAGCGGCGAGAGCGGGTCGGGCAACTGTTCCACGATGCTCGCCCGGAAGTAGAGCCCGTTCGGGTAGGGCACCGGCCAGGTATCCGGGGCGTCGGCCGCCGGTTCAGGCAGTGCGGTGATGGCCCGGGATTGCAGGATGAAGAATTTGCCGCCGGCCTTTGCCCATTCAATGTCCTGCGGTGTTCCAAAATGATCCGTAATCCGTGTCCCGTAGCCGGCCAGGGCGGCCGCCGCGTGGTCATCGAGTACGGGCTGATGACGGCGCGCTGCCGGCACGGGCTGCTCCCGGGTGCCGTGGTCCGCGTAGACAGTCATGACCTCTTTGTCGGCTGTCCGGCGCGACAGTACACGGCCCGTCCCTGCTTCAACGACGACGTCGTCCGGGGTGACCGTGCCGCTGACCACGGACTCGCCCAGGCCCCAGGCGGCACTGATCACGATCTGGTCGCGGCGTCCGTTTGCCGGATTGGCGGTGAACATGACCCCCGCAGCCTCGGCCTCGACCATCAGCTGGACCACGATTGCGAGCCGGACGGTGTCCGGTGCGATGCCTTCGTGGGCCCGGTAGGCCATGGCACGCGCCGTCCACAGGGAGGCCCAGCAGTCGGTCACGGCCGTGGCCAAGGCCTCCGTCCCGAGGATGTTGAGGTAGGTTTCCTGTTGCCCGGCGAAACTGGCCGTAGCGAGGTCCTCGGCTGTGGCGGAGGAGCGAACCGCGACGGCCGTATCTCCGTTGCCGAGCCGGCCGTAGGCGGCATCGAGTTCGGCTGCGATCGACGCGGGCATGGTGCCGGCGGTGAACAGGGAGCGGATCCGCTTCGAGGCGTCCTCGTAGTCCTCGGGCGGCGCCTCCGGCGGTAGCGCTGCCAGCTCATGGATGTCGGCCTCGAGGTGATTGGCTTCCACAAATTCCGCATAGGCTGCGGTGTTCAGCACAAACCCCGGGGGGACCGGCAGCCCGGCCTGAATGAGGCCGCCCAGTCCAACGCCCTTGCCGCCGGCTGTGGCGACATCCCCTTGTCCCACATCGCCGAGGTTATTGACGTAGGTCATCCCCGTGCGTCCTTTCCGCTAGTCACCGACGGCCTCGCGGCCGCGGCGCACGATGAGCCGGTCGGGACGGTAGACCACTGATGTGTCCTTGTCCTCGTAGTCGAACTGGTTGAGGAAGAAGCGCATGGCGTTGATCCGCCCACGCTTCTTGTCATTGGACTTGATGGTGATCCACGGAGCATGGTCCGTGTCGGTGCGCAGGAACGTCTCTTCCTTGGCCGCTGTGTACTCCTCCCACCTGTCCAGGGAGGCCAGATCGATGGGGGAGAGCTTCCAGCGACGCACCGGGTCGATCTGCCGGATCGCAAAGCGGGTGCGCTGCTCGTGGCGGGTCACCGAGAACCAGAACTTGGTCAGGTGGATCCCTGAGTCCACCAGCATCCTCTCGAAGAGCGGCGCCTGAACCATGAATGTGTCGTACTCCTGCTCCGTGCAGAAGCCCATGACCCGCTCGACATTGGCTCGGTTGTACCAGGAGCGGTCGAACATCACGATCTCTCCCGCTGTGGGCAGGTGCCGGATGTAGCGCTGGAAATACCACTGGCCTTGTTCACGGTCCGAAGGTTTGCTCAATGCAACGGTCCGGGCCGAGCGCGGATTCAGATGCTCGGTGAAGCGCTTGATCGTTCCGCCCTTGCCGGCCGCATCCCGGCCTTCGAAAACGATCACATGCTTAAGCTCCTGGTCCTGTCCCCAATACTGGAACTTCAGGAGCTCCACCTGCAGCATGTATTTCTCCTGCTCGTACTCCTCGCGGGACATCCGTTCGTTGTACGGGTAGTCCTCCCGCCACGTCTCTACGGCCGATCCGCCGGGATGGATCAGTTCGGGATCCTCACCTTGCCCGCCCCGTACCGTGTATCCCATCTCCACCAGGTGGTCTATCGCCTCCCGCAGGTTCTCCCGGAGCCAGCCCTGGTCCTCTGGCACCCACGTCCAGTCCGCCTGCGTCATCCCGGGCCTCCTTGTCCGTGGAGTTCAAATCGTGAAGCCGAGCCGCAGGGGCGGTCAGAGCGCCCCGCCGGCGGCTTCCGGTGTGCCGGAGTCGTGGTTTTCTCCGGATTGGCTTCCGTGGTGCCCGCCGGATCCGTGGCGCCCGCCGACGTTACCGTAGTCACCCACGCGTTCACGGGCGAGGAAGTTCTCGACGTCGAAGAGGTTATCCGCCCGCCGGGCGATGTTGAGCAGAGTGGTCATCGAGGAAACTTCCTCGACCTGTTCCTTGAGGAACCAGAGCATGAATTGCTCGCCCAGGGCGTCGTTTTCACTTCTGGCTGCCGCGAAGATTTCCTTGATGTTCTCGGTGACTTCCAGTTCCTGCGCGAGGGCAAGGGTGAGGGGCTCTTCGACGTCCGCGAAGTCGTTGCGGACCGGTTCGATGCCGGGAATGGCGATTTTGAGCCCGCGGTCCAGAATGTAGCGGACCATCATCATGGCGTGGTTGCGTTCCTCCAGCGACTGGCGGTAGAAGTGTTTGGCCAGCTGGGGGAGGTCCTGCCCGTCGAACCATGCAGCCATGGCCACGTACTGGTGGGAGGCGGCGAATTCGTTGCCAACCTGGCGGGTCAGCAGTTCGGTGAACTTAGTTCCCATGGGGATCTCCTCGCTTTCGTTGCAGTGGGCCGCTGCGGACAGGGTAAGTGGAACGGCCGGTTCGCGAATATCGGGGCTTGCTACGAGAGTCCCCCGATGTGTTCTCCCGGTCAATACCCCCGCCGTCCTCAGACCACCGGGGACTCGGCGTGCACCGTGCGGCGCCGAAAGGCTTTGCCTGATGGGGTTTCGTCGACGAGGTCCCGCAGGTACGCGATGAGGGCTTCGGGGCTGTGCCCGGCGCTGCGTGAATCGATGAACTGGGTGAATCGATGAAGTCGCGCGGAACCTTCGGCGGAGGACTAAAGCGAAAAGCACCCCCGAAGGTCGGACACTCAAGGTGAGGTCCAGCTTTCGAGGGTGCAGTTCAGATAGGGGTGCAGTTCAGATCGGAGCAGTTGGGAGTCGGGGGTGCAGTTGAAAGTGGGGTGCAGTTCGGAGTGGGGTGCAGTTCGGAGTGGAGCGCAGTCCGGAAGGGTCCCTTCTCTCTAAGTGACGTCCGGCCTACCTGGAGGTCATGGCGTAGGGGGACGCCAACCCAACCGTCGCCGCCGCATCCGTGGCCTCGTCAGGATTAGCTTCGGATTCCTGCGGGGTTTCGGTCTTGCGTTCCTTGAGGAAGTAGACGAGGCCGGCCGCGATTGTCGATGCCGCGGCGAGTGCGAAGAGCCCCGGGATGACGCTTCCGGTCTCCTGCTTGATGATGCCGAAGCCGAACGGGGCCACGAAGCCGCCGAGATTGCCCAGGGAGTTGATGATGGCGATGGCCGGCGCCAGGATCATGGGGTGCAGGCCCGACTGGGGGATGGTCCAGAACAACGGGGACGCGCTTTTGAATCCCATGGCCGCGATGGCCAGGAACACGAGGGCCAGCACGGGAGTGGCGACGGCGGCTGCGAGGGTTCCGACGGCGGCTACCAGGAGGGCAACCACAAGCAGGGGCCGCTTGGATTTGGCCTTGTCCTGCCACTTGGCGGCGAAGTACATGGCGATCACGGCGCAGACCCAGGGGATGGCCGAGAGGAATCCGACGCTCAAATCCGTGGTCCCCGGGATCTGCTTGACAATGCTGGGCAGCCAGAAGGTGTTGGCGTAGATGGAGAGCTGCACGGAGAAGTAGATGCCGCAGAGCAGGAGGATCTGGGGGTTCAGGAGCATCTTCCAGCGGTTGATCTTCCCGCCGGCAGCCGTAGCATGCTGGGCGTCCTCATCCGCAATCGCCGCGGACAGCGCCGACTTTTCGTCTGCCGTCAGCCATTTGGCGTCCTGGATTTTGGCGTCCAGCAGGAAGAACACGGTGATGCCGACGACGACGGAGAGCAGTCCTTCGAAGCCAAACAGCCACTGCCAGCCCCGGAGCCCCAGAACGTCGTGGAGGCTCAGCAGCATCCCGGCGATCGGGCCGGAAAGTGCGGCGGCTACCGATGAGCCGGCAATGAAGATGGCGGTGGCTTTACCGCGCTGCCCGGCGGGTACCCAGCGGGCGAAGTAGAAGATGACGGCGGGGAAGAACCCGGCTTCCGCTGCGCCCAGCAGGAACCGCAGGACGTAGAACATGGTCTCGTTCTGCACGAACGCCATTAGGAAGGACACGATGCCCCAGCTGACCATGATCCGCGCGAGCCAGACCTTGGCGCCGTACTTCTCCATCATCACGTTGCTGGGCAGTTCGAAGATGGCGTAGGCGATGAAGAACAGCCCGGCCCCGAAGCCGTAGGCGGCAGCGCCGATGCCGACATCCGCCTGCAGATGCTCCTGGGCGTAGCCGATGTTGGACCGGTTGAGCTGGTTGCACACCAACATGACGAGCATGATGGGCAGCACCCGCTTGAAGAACTTTTTCGTGGCAAAGACCACGTCCGTGACAGCGGTGTCTACAGACTGCATGGAGATTTCCTTTGAATTGGCGAAGCTGGTCGGCCGGGCGGGCCAATTGATTGTGGCCCTCGCCACAGCGATTCATCCACTTTATGCGGCGGGTTTGATGCCCGTCCAACACATTATTTGCATTACTGGATACCTTCAGGGACTGAGACTTTCCTGTGCGGGCCTGACCTCAGTCGATGCGGGGCACCGCGGCGCGCAACCGGCGCCGGGAATTTGCCAAGTGGTTCCGCATGGCCGCCGACGACGACGGCCCGTCGCCCTCCGCGATGGCGGCGACGATGGATTGATGCTCCTGCACCACCTGATCGAAATGCTCACGGGCATAGGGCTCGTCTCCGCCCGTGAGGCGCGCGCGGGGCATGGCGATCATGGTCTGCCCCAGGGAGGCGAGGCAGTCGGAGTAGAAGGGGTTCCCGGACGCTGCGGCAATGGCACGGTGGAACTCGTAGTCGGCTTTCATGGCATGGGCCGGGTGCGCGGCGCTGTCCGTGAACTCGTCGAAGGCCGTCTGCACGGCCTTGAGCTGCCGGTCCGTATGGTTCCGGGCGGCGAGGGCAGCGGCCTCGGACTCCACCGCGATCCGGAACTCCAGCTGCCACAGGCGGTCCTCCAGGCTGGCCACGGGCCGGCTTCCGATGCCCGGCTGTGGTCCGTCCGGGGGCGGGGTCAGCGCAAAGCTGCCCCGCCCCCGTTCGGTTTCCACCAGTCCCTCCGCCTGCAGCCGGGTCAGGGCCGAGCGGACCACGGTCCGGCTGACGCCGAATTCGCTGATCAGGGTGTTTTCGCTGGGCAGCTTCGCGCCCGGCTGAATGTCGCCGTCGACGATGCGCCGGCGAAGATCGCTGGCGAGGTCCGCGGTCAGGTTCCGGCTCATGGCTTCAAGGTTACTTGCCGAATTCCACGGACTCGGTGGTCCAGGCCCGGGCCTGCTCGCTCAGGGAGATGCCGAGCCCGGGGCGGTCCGGTACCAGCATGCGGCCGTTTTTGGTTTCGAGGCGCTCGTTGAACAGCGGATCAAGCCAGTCGAAGTGCTCTACCCAGGGTTCGCGCGGGTACGCGGCGGCGAGGTGGAGGTGGATTTCCATGGCGAAGTGCGGGGCGAGGCCGAGTCCGCGTTCGTCGGCCAGGGCGGCGAGGCGCAGGAACTGCGTGATGCCGCCCACCCGGGGCGCATCGGGCTGGATAATGTCGCAGCCGTTGGCGCTGATCAGGCCCTTGTGCTCCGCGACGGAGGCCAGCATCTCGCCGGTGGCGATGGGAGTGTCCAGGGCGCGGGCCAGGTCCGCGTGGCCTTCGAAGTCGTAGGCGTCCAGCGGCTCCTCGATCCAGACGAGGTTGAATTCCTCCAGCCGGCGCCCCATTCGCAGGGCCGTGGCGCGGTCCCACTGCTGGTTGGCGTCGACCATGAGGGGCACGTCCCAGCCGATGTGCTCGCGGATGCCGGCGACGCGGCGCAGGTCTTCGGCGGTGTCCGGCAGGCCGACTTTGATCTTGATGCCGCCGATGCCTTCGTCCAGGAGGACGGTGGCGCGGGCTTTGACCTCGTCGAGGGAGGCGTTGAGGAACCCGCCGGAGGTGTTGTAAGTCTGCACGGAGTCCCGGTAGGAGCCCAGGAACTTGGCGAGCGGCAGGCCGGCGCGCTTGGCCTTGAGGTCATAGAGCGCAATGTCTATCGCTGCGAGGGCCTGGGTGGCTACCCCGGAACGGCCGACTGACGCGCCGGCCCAGAGGAGCTTGGTGTAGAGCCGGCCGATGTCGTTCGGGTCCTCGCCGATGATGCCTTCGGCAACTTCCCTGGCGTGGGCGTACTGGGCCGGGCCGCCTGCCCGCTTGGAGTAGCTGAAGCCGATTCCGCTGTGGCCCTGTTCGGTGGTGATT
>JBKPJW010000115.1:0-4388 GCA_046730875.1 Actinomycetota bacterium
GTTCTGCACCACGGCGATGAGGTTCTCCGGCATGACGCCGAGGAAGATCAGGATGGAGGGCACGAAGGTGCAGAGGATGGTCGGCAGGCCAAAGTCGCGGAGGACCGGCACCGTGTTGCCGAGCCAGATGAAGAGCCCGCCCAGGATGATCGTCGCTGCGAAGCCTGCAAGCATCGAATCGGGCAGGTTGCCGGTTGCGGCGGCGATGAGGAGGACGGCCAGGAACGTGACGTAGTAGAAAGCCGGGATCTCCGCGAGGCGGCGAAGGTTGGGCTTGGGCGGCCGGACGCGCTCTTCCGTGGTGCCGGGAGCGTCAGGGCTGGAAACTTTATCGTCGGGGGTCAGGTTTTTCTGGGTTAGTGACATCTTTGTCTCCCAAGGGGGATAGTGGCCGGGCGCCATGCGGCGCTGGGGGCCAAAAGGGGGGTGGGGTGCTGTTCTTAGTGTGAAGCGGAAACGCTGGAAAGGGCAGGGGCCCGCGTGACGGATGCGCGGGCGTAGGCCACGGTCTCGGCGAGCTGCGCTTCGTCGATGCCGGTTTCGTGGCCGGCGGCGTGCAGGTGGCGGACGAGTTCTTCGGTCGCGAGGTTGCCCGCGGCCCCGGGAGCGAAGGGGCAGCCGCCGTATCCGCCGAGGGCGCTGTCAAAGCGGCTGATTCCAAGATCGATGGCGGCGCTGACGGTTGCCAGTGCCTGGCCGCGGGCATTATGCAGGTGCAGGGAATAGGCCAGATCCGGTTCGGCATCCAGGACGTAACCCACGGCGGAGATGACCCGTTCGGTGGGTGTGGTTCCGAGGGTGTCGGCCAGGCCGATAGTGGTGATGCCCATGTCCTTGAAGGCGCGAACAACCCTGAGCAGGTGCTCCGGGGAGATCTCTCCTTCGAACGGGCAGGTGAAGGCTGTGGAAACTCCGGC
The DNA here is from genome assembly GCA_046730875.1 of Actinomycetota bacterium. Lineage (GTDB taxonomy): Bacteria > Actinomycetota > Actinomycetes > Actinomycetales > Micrococcaceae > Arthrobacter. The sequence continues at coordinate 918 of JBKPJW010000115.1, forward strand.
GAAGAAGTCCGTGCCGGGGAAGCTGGCTACTTCTCCCCCGAGGCCGGCGAGGGCTTCTTCGATGCTCTGCCCGGCGTTGGCATTGCTGTGGGCCTGGCTGGCGGAGGTGACGACGGAAATGTGCTCGGCGCCTGCGTTCACTGCCCGTTGGATTCCCCGGCCGTTGAGGGCCAGGGAAGTGTAGGCCACGTCCCTGCGGACCGGCAGCCCGGCGAAGATGGCGTCGGCGTCAGCCATTTGCGGGACCTTCTTCGGGTTGACGAAGGACGCAACCTCGAGCCGCCGCACGCCGGCCGCTACCAGCCGGGCGGCCGTTTCCAGTTTCTCTGCGGTCGGGACGACCACGTCAATGTCCTGAAGGCCGTCGCGGAGGAAGACGTCTGTGATTTCAACCTGCATTTAGACCACGCCCTGGGGAACGAGCGTGGAGACACCGGGAAGTGCTTCGGCAAGCTGTTCCGGGGTGAGGCCGGCGAGATCGCGGAGCACTTCCTCGGTGTGCTCCCCCAGCTCCGGTCCCAGCCACCTGACCGATCCCTGGTGTCCGGGAATCTTGGGAACCACGCCCGGGAAGCGGACGGGTTCCGGGTCGCCGTCGATGACCACCTGGTGGGTCTGGATCATGTCGCGGGCGATGTAGTGGCGGTCTTCGGCGATGCTGGGCGCGTCGTAGACCGGACCTGCGGGGACGCCGGCAAGGTCGAGTTCGTCCAGGACCTCTGCCAAAGTGCGTTCTCCGGTCCAGTCCGAGATAGCCGTGTTGAGTTCTTCCTCGCGCAGGCCGCGGGCTTCGGTGGCGAGCAGCGTTTCGTCGGCGGCGAGATCCTCGCGGCCGATGGCACGCATGAGGCGGACGAATACGGAGTTCGAGTTGCCGCCGATGACGACTTCGAGGTCGTCCTTGCAGCTGTAGGAGCCGGTGGGTACGACACCGGGCAGCCGGCCGCCGGTGCGCTGGCGGATCATGCCGTAGGCGTCGTAGTCCGGAACGAGGGATTCGAGCAGGCTGAAGACGCCTTCATAGAGGGCGACGTCGACCACCTGGGGTCCGGCCTGCTTGATGCCCTTGGCCTTCTGCAGCATCAGCATCAGTGCGCCGATGGTGCCGTAGAGCCCTGCGACGGTGTCGCCCATGCTGGCGGCCGCGCGGCCGGCCGGGCGGTCCGGTTCGCCGGTGATGTAGCGCAGTCCGGCGAACGATTCAGCCGAACTGCCGAAACCGGCCCGGTCCTTGTAGGGGCCGGTCTGGCCGTAGCCGGATATCCGGACCACGATGACCTCGGGATTCAGTTCTGTCAGGACATCAGGGCCCAGTCCCCATTTCTCCAAGGTTCCGGGGCGGAAGTTTTCGATGACGACGTCGCACTGGGCTGCGATCTTCCGGACGGCGTCCTGGCCCTCCGAAGTGCGCAGATCCAGGATGACGGATTTCTTGTTCCGGCCGATGGTGCGGAAGAGCATGGAGGTGGTGCCGCGGGTCTTGCGCCAGTCGCGGAGTTCGTCGCCGCCTCCTGGGCGTTCGATCTTGATGACTTCGGCACCGAAATCCCCGAAGAGTCGGGCGGCGAACGGTGCGGCAATGAAGTTTCCAAGCTCCAGTACCCGGATGCCCTCCAGCGGGAGGGAGTTTGAAACTGCGTCAGATTTCTCGGTCACGGTGATGAGTTTCCCTTGAGTCGAAGTCAACGTTCCCACCTGATGGGATACGTCTGCCATAAGGCGGGAACACACTAGCAAGTGATCTGCAGCACAACAAGGGGGTAGTGCAAAGAATCTTCCAGGCGCCACTGCTGGCCGCGCAGGAGCATCAACTCGACTACGGTCGCCGCAGTCCCGGTTTAGTGCCGCGCTAACTGCGCCCTGCACCGGCGCCCCCGGCCCGGGACCGAGGGCTAGGAGTTGGGGGCTTGCTCGAGGTCGGCAGCGATCTCTCGGGCGGCGGCAGCAACTGCGGAGCCGTAATCCTGACCGGGCGAGACGGAAACCCGGGACAGCGGTACTGCGAGGCAGACGCTGGCAATCAAGCGGCCCCCCACCGTGACGGGGGCGCTAACGGAGCCCAGTCCGGGCGTCCGGACCCCGGTGGACTCAACCCAACCGTTCTGTTCAACGCCGGCAAGGGCTTCCGCGTCCTCTGCCAGCAGCCTGCCACTGGACCCCTCCGGAAGCGGGAGCCTGGATCCGGGCGGCAGGGACGCTTTCAGCTCCTGATCGCTGTCCACGCTGAGCAGGCAGACGCGCTCGTCCCCGCGGCGGACCCACAGCTGGACGGTTTCGCCCGTTGCGCCTTTCAGCTCAGCCAGCCGGGGAAGGGCCGCCTGCTCCATGGCGGTGCGGACGAAGCGATGGCCAAGCCGGAAGTCGCCCGCGTCGGTCCGTCGAAGAAATCCATATTCGACCATCGACAGGGCGAGCCGGTGCGCCGTCGACACCGACAGCCCTGACCGCCGGGCCAGTTCGGTGGCCGATACCGCGTCACCGTCCACCGCATCAAGGATCGACGCGGTGCGGGCCAGGGTCCGGTTGCTGTTCAGCGCCTCCGTGGAAGTCATGGCTCCAGCCTAGCCGCCGGACGGGGCACTGCAGCGCCGACGATCACTTATTTTAGGAAATCAATCCTATACAGTGAGATTTCAGCCGTAAGCGCGGTCACACTTCCAGCCAAAGCAGGTACCCCTTGTCCGAAATCAGCAATACCCCGCAGTTCGCCGTCCACTCCCCCGGCATTGACCCGGCAGTTTGGGTCGCCCCCACTGCGACCGTCGTTGGCCACGCCTTCCTTGAGGCCGGGGCAAGCGTGTTTTTCGGCGCCGTCATCCGGGCGGACCTGGAGCAAATCTCCGTAGGTGCCGGAACCAACGTGCAGGACAATGCGGTCATCCACGCCGACCCCGGCTACCCCGCCGTCATCGGCCAGGGCGTGAGCATCGGACACGGCGCTGTCCTTCACGGCTGCACGGTTGAAGACCACGTCCTGATCGGAATGAACGCCACGGTCCTCAACGGCGCCATCATCGGCCAAGGGTCCCTGATCGCCGCCGGCGCCCTGGTTACCGAAGGAACGGCCATCCCGCCGCGGTCCCTCGTGGCGGGCGTGCCCGGAAAGGTGCGCCGCGAACTGACCGAGGCGGAAAGCGAGGGCGTCATCCAGAATGCGGTCACGTACCAGGCGCTGTCCCGCGCCCACGCCAAAGCCGCTGCCGATGCGGATGCCAAAGCCAAAGCCAAACGAAACTAATTCGCGTCAGGATGTGAACGGGCTCACAAGGTACTGTCTTCCCAGCCCACGAAATTGATATCCCACTAGATGGGATAACCGGATTCACTCGCAAAGCGAAGCCAGCAGGCTAAACCGACGAAAGGAAGGCGCTCTCCCGTTGTCCGAGGATGCCCTCGAAAGCGGCGCCGACGTCGTGGGCTATTCCCTGGGCTCCCGGCTCGCCTGGGAGCTGGCCGCGGCCCATCCTGGCC
>JBKPJW010000116.1:0-1969 GCA_046730875.1 Actinomycetota bacterium
GGGACGTCCTTGGGGGTCTGGGTCACGAAGAAGATGCCGACGCCTTTGGACCGGATGAGCCGGACGGTGGTGGTGATGGCGTCAAGGAAGGCCTTCGAGGCGCCGTTGAACAGCAGGTGCGCCTCATCCAGGAAGAACACGAGCTTGGGTTTGTCCAGGTCCCCGGCCTCCGGCAGGTCCTCGAAGAGGTCCGCGAGCAGCCACATCAGGAATGTGGAGAACAGCATCGGCTTGGTCTGCAGCGTCGGCAGCTCCAGGCAGCTCACCACGCCGCGGCCGTCCGGCGCCGTGCGCAGCAGCTCGGCGGTGTCGAACTCGGGTTCACCGAAGAACCTCTCCATGCCCTGCGCCTCAAGCGTGATCAGTTCACGCAGGATCACGCCGGCGGTTGCCTTGGAGAGGCCGCCAAGTTCCGCGAGCTGGTCCTTGCCCTCGGCCGAGGTCAGGAACTGGATCACTGCCCGCAGGTCCTTGAGGTCGATCAGCTCCAGGTTGTTCTTGTCCGCGAAATGGAAGACGAGCTGCAGGCTGGATTCCTGCGTCTCGTTCAGGTCCATGACGCGGGAAAGCAGGATAGGGCCGAAGGAGGTGATGCTGGCGCGGACCGGAATGCCGTTGCCGTCGCCGCCGAGGGCCAGGAATTCCACCGGGTAGGTCCTGCCGGACCATGCCTGCCCAATGCTCTCTGTGCGGGCCAGGAGCTTTTCGCTTCCCGGGGCGGCGGTGGCCAGGCCCGAGAGGTCGCCCTTGATGTCCGCCAGGAACACGGGCACACCCGCGTTGGAGAGCTGTTCGGCCATCATGTGCAGCGTGACGGTCTTGCCAGTGCCTGTCGCTCCGGCCACGAGGCCGTGCCGGTTCATCATCGCCAGCGGCAGCCGGACGGGGGCGTCCTTGTGGAGTTCGCCGTCGACGATCGCCGCTCCGAGCTCGATCGTCGGGCCGTCCAGCGTGTAACCCTGCTGGATCGTGGCGACTTTATCTGCAGTGGATTTGGCCATGCCGTTAGCTTAGCCGGGTCCGGGGGTCCCGGGGTCCGGCTCAGGCGGCCAATCGCAAGGCGTCACTGGGGACCCTGCCGCAACAGATCCGGGCGCTTCAGGAATTACGCTACCGATTAGCGATTCTCCTTTAGACTGTGGCATGCCCAACTCGTTTTCGCGCATCATACTGGCCTTTGTTGTGACGTTCGGCCTTGTCCTGTTGGGCGTCAGCCCCGCCTCCGCGGCCAGCAGCCCGGGACCGGGCATTGATGTGTCCTGGCCGCAGTGCGGCATGACCCTGCCAAAACAGCCGGCATTCGCGATCGTCGGCGTCAACTACGGCCTGGCCAACAACACAAACCCGTGCCTGGCGAGCCAGCTGGCCTGGGCGAAAACGGCAAAGTCCCCTGCCGTGACGTCGCAGCCGAGGGTGGCGCTGTACGTCAACACCGGCAACCCCGGCCGGAAGGGGTCCTGGTGGCCCACGTCGAACACTTATAACGGGGTTAAAGTCACCAACCCCTACGGGAACTGCGCCACCGGCTCGTTCAGAGCGTGCTCCTACATCTACGGGTGGGCCAAGGCGTCCGACGACGCCAAGCGCCGCGGCGTCAGCAACCCGGCGTCCTACCTGTGGTGGCTGGACGTGGAAACGGAAAACAGCTGGCAGACAGACAAGACCGCCAACGTCGCCGTTCTGGAGGGGATGACGGCGTATTTCAAGAGGATCGGCGCCCGCGTGGGCCTCTACTCCACCGGCTACCAGTGGGGGGTTATCGCGGGAACCGTGAAGTCCGCGAGCCCGCTGGCCGGCTTGCCGAGCTGGCTCGCGGGTGCGCGATCGGCGGCCGGCGCGAAGGCGAACTGCGCCCTTCCCGGGCTGACCCCGCGTAGCCGTGTCTCGATGACGCAGTACATCTCCGGCGGCCTCGACTATAACTACTCGTGCAACTGAGCTGCTGAGCTGTAGACGGGCTGCGCCTAGC
>JBKPJW010000117.1:0-1422 GCA_046730875.1 Actinomycetota bacterium
TCCTTCACCTGCACTACGTGACCAGACATAGGTGAACCATCCCGCATCGATTGAGAAAATTCAAGGTGGCTTGAACCTAGTACATCAATTTGTAGGATGGGTACATGGAAGAGCGAACAACCGCGCACGAGAAAAAACCCGTCGCAACCGCCCGGGAAATTATGGCACTCGCCCATCCGCTACGGCTAAGGATTCTGCGTCTGTGCGGGCTCCACGAACTAACCAACAAGCAACTCGCCGACCGGCTGGGCCAGGATCCGGGGACCATGCTCTATCACGTGCGGCAATTGCTCTCCACCGGATTCCTTGAAACCGCCGAGGTCCGCACGGGAGAAAGTGGTGCACTGGAGAAGCCGTATCGGTCCACGGGGCGGTCCTGGAATCTGGACACCGCACTAGGTCAGGCTGGTCCGGAGGGCCCGCTGGCCCCGATCGAGGCGTTTCGGGAAGAGCTAACGGAAGCAGGGCCGGACGCACTCGCCAGCCTCTCACGCTTCGTCCTGCACCTCTCCGAGGCAGACGCCGAGGACCTCATCACCCGCATCCACGCCGTGCTGAGCGAATACACCGACAGCGACCGGAAACGATCAGACCAGCCCGCCTACGGCGGCATCTTCGTCCTTCACCGATCATCAGACTAAGGCATCGGCCCCTTCAAGATAGCCGCCCCGCAGCGCTACTTCTGCAGCACCGGGCTCGGGGACATCTCCGCGGCCTGGCGAAGGGCCTCGATCATACTGCGCACGTCCACGATGCCCTTTCCGGCGATGTCGAAGGCCGTGCCGTGGTCCACGGAGGTGCGGATCACGGGCAGGCCCACGGTGATGTTGACGCCGGCCTCGATGCCGAGGACCTTCACGGGGCCGTGGCCCTGGTCGTGGTACATCGCGACGATCAGGTCGAAGTCGCCGCGGCCGGCCAGGAAGAACGCGGTGTCGGCCGGGAGCGGGCCGCGGGCGTCGATGCCGTCGGCCTGCAGCTTTTCGATGGCCGGGGTGATCTTTTCCGCTTCCTCGCCGTAGCCGAACAGGCCGTTCTCCCCCGCATGCGGGTTGATGGCGCAGACGCCGATCTTGGGGTTGGCGATGCCGGCGCGCTGCATGGCACTGTAGCCGCGACGGACGGTGCGTTCCACCAAGCCGGGCTCGATCTTGTTGATCGCGTCGATCAGGCCGATGTGCGTAGTGACGTGGATGACCTTGACCTTGGGCGTGGAGAGCATCATGGACACTTCCTCAATCCCCATGAAGTGCGCCAGCAGCTCCGTGTGGCCCGGGTAGACATGCCCGGCCTTGTGCAGCGCGGCCTTGTTCAGCGGGGCCGTGCAGATCCCCTGCACCTCGCCCTTCATCCCCAGCTCGCAGGCGATCCGGATGTAGTGGTACGCGGCGTTGCCGGCCTCGGCGGACTCCACACCCCACG
>JBKPJW010000118.1:0-3822 GCA_046730875.1 Actinomycetota bacterium
GTTGCCGCGTACGATCCGGATGTCGTGGTCCGTGCGGCAGGCGGTGGGGCGGTACTGGACGTACGACGGGAAGAAACCCGGCATGAACTGCACCCGGAGCTGGCGCTTCTGCTGAGCACGTCCGGATCCACCGGTTCGCCCAAACTCGTTCGCCTGTCCGCTGAATCCGTTCAGGCCAATGCCTCAGCGATCGCCCAGTACCTGCACCTGCGTCCAACCGACACCGCGGCCACCACGCTCCCCCTCTCCTACTGCTACGGGATGAGTGTGGTGAACAGCCACCTGCTGGTGGGCGCATCCCTGGTGCTGACTGATCTCTCAGTGGTGGACCCGTGTTTTTGGGACTTGGCCCGCACTGAAAAAGTGACATCGTTCGCCGCCGTGCCCTACACCTTCGACCTCCTGGAACGGGTGGGATTTGAGCAGATCGATCTGCCCAGCCTGCGCTACATCACTCAGGCCGGCGGGCGGCTCCATCCAGACCGAGTACGTTACTACGCAGAGCTGGGCAGGCGGCAGGGCTGGGATCTGTTCGTGATGTACGGCCAGACAGAGGCCACGGCCCGGATGGCCTACCTGCCCCCTGACCTGGCAGCAGAGCATCCCCGCGCCATTGGGGTGCCGGTGCCGGGCGGGTCCTTCCGGCTGGAGCCCGTTCCCGGCCTCGAAGCCAACGAGCTCGTCTACACGGGACCCAACGTCATGCTCGGCTACGCCGAACGGCCCGCGGACCTTGCCTTGGGACGGGTCATCACAGAGCTTCACACCGGCGACCTGGCCAGCTGCGGGCCGGACGGGCTTTACGAAATCGTTGGGAGGCGCAGCCGTTTCGTCAAGATTGTTGGTCTCCGGATCGACCTGGGCCGAGTCGAACGGCTGTTGGCCGACGTTGGCCTCACCACCGCGGCGGCCGCAGGCTCGGACGATGCCGTCGTCGCCGCTGTGGAAGGCAACCATGACCTTGTCCTGGTGGCGAAAACCCTTGCCCAAGACCTCGGCCTGCCACGCCCGGCAGTCCAGTTACATTCCGTGGACTCCGTACCTCGGCTCCCCAACGGAAAGCCGGACTACCCTGCCGTCCTGGCCCTGGCATCCCAAAATGACGACCGGGGCGGCCTCGCTGCCGCAGCGGAACAGGAACCATACCCGGCGGACGTCCGGACGATCTTCGCGGAGGTCCTGGAACAGGAGGACATCGCCGACACCGACACCTTCGTTTCCCTGGGCGGCGACTCACTGTCGTACGTGGCCGCATCGGTGCGGCTGGAGCGTGCGCTTGGATACATCCCGCAGGGCTGGCACCTGATGCCTGTCTGTGAACTTGCACCTGCATCGCAGAGCCCAGCAGCCACAGGTGAGACTGCAGGCCAACCGGTCCGTCGGGTCCAGCGCACTTCGCGGGGCTGGTACCGGCGGATGTTTGCCCCCGTGGAAACAGGGATTGTGCTCCGTGCCATTGCCATCATCTTCATCGTCTCCACACACATAGGGTTCTTTCACTGGGCAGGCACCGCCCACGTACTTATCGCCGTGGCCGGCTACAACTTTGCGCGCTTCCAGCTGAACGGTTCCCGCTCTGTCCGGCTCCGCCGGCAACTGCGCAGTGTTGCCCGGATCGTCGTGCCCAGCGTTGCGGTCATCGGCTTCGCCTTCGCCGTCACTGACACCTATGCCTGGGCCAACGTTTTCCTTCTGAACCCTCTGCTGGGTCCGGAAGGTTGGACCGACTATTCCCGGTTCTGGTTTATTGAGATTCTGGTTCACATCCTGCTAGGTCTCGCCGTCCTGCTGGCGATACCTGCCGCGGACCGCGCCCAACGTAGGTGGCCATGGGCCTTTTCCCTGGCATTGATAGCCGTTGACCTGCCGTTGCTCTTCGAGCTCGTCGACTGCCGCTATCCGGGTCAGGGCCCGGTCTTATGGCTGTTCGGTCTGGGCTGGGCCGCCGCCGCGTCGCGGACATTGTGGCAGCAGGCAGCCGTGACGGCCATAGCCCTTTTCACCATCCCTGCATCCTCTGACGACCCGTACCGCAGCGCAACGATTCTTGTCGGGTTCCTCATCCTGCTCTGGCTTCCCACCCTCACCGTCCCACGCGGACTCCACCGGCTCGCCGCCCTGCTGGCAAGCGCGTCCCTTTACATTTACGTCACCCACTGGCTGGTGTACCCGCTCGTGGACCCGGCACAGGAGAGCCTGGCCGTCCTCGCTTCCCTGGCAGTGGGCACCCTCTACTGGGCGGCAGCCACCAAGGCCATGGGCCTGGCGGAAAAGTGGCTTAGGAGGCGCCACGTGGCACAGCGGGAATCACGCGCGGGAACCAGCGCGCATTGACTGTTTCCTATACCGAAACTCCGATTGTCAGGTCCAGGGTTGGAGGCGCCGCTGGCTGGACAGCGGATCGGAGAGCCTGGTCTTCACCGGCGAGGACTCCCCCAGGGCCAACGTCTTGCACTCCGTCATGGGTCCCTTCGGCCGAATTCGAACGTTTCCTCATCAGGGAACGCCCGAGGGAAGGCATCGCCCTGGCCCAGCAGCGAGGCGCCTACAAAAGGACGGAAAAGGACCCTCACCCCAGACCGGTGGTCGAATAAATCACACGGGCCCGGCAGAGTCCCGAAGACCCTCGTTGCCCGCGACTACGGGATCAGCCGGGAATCGGTCTACCAGTACCTGCGCCACGCCAAGATGGAGTGAGACCCCTCCCCGACCGGCACAACTGAACCGGCAACGGGAACAGGCGGCCGCTGACTACAACCGCCGTGTGCGATGTGCACCGGGACCATCATCCAGTCAGGATTCCGCGCGTGGTGGTGGGCGAAGCCGAGACGTTCCCGGCGAATTCGATCTTCTGCACTCACGTGGCGTCGAAGTGGTGGTATTGAATGATGCCCGATGCGTCGAGATGATGCGCACCTTCCAGGACGAACACCTGAACTGTGGGCGGAGGACATCGCCGAGTAGTCAACGCATAAAGGAGCACCGCCCTTTCATCTTCGTCAAGAGCACGAAAAGGACTTCTCTCTCCGTGCTCTTGCGGACTGACGCGCAATGAGGGCCTGGCAGGGAAGCCGACGGACCCAGGCCCGTCGGCCCTAGCCCCGCGGCTCCTTCGAACAGCCTAGCCGCCACCGCCTCAGCTGAGATCTTGCTGACGGTCTCTTCTTTGAATCGGTTCCGGAACTCTGCTGCACGTCTGGTCTTCCATGCGAAACCCGCGGTTGTCACCCATCGTTAGACGGTCTCGCGGCCGCTCGGCGTGGTCTGCTCCGTCCGGGATATTGCGGAGCGGATGACTTGCCCGGCCACGGCGCGGGCAAGGCTGGGCGTCTCGGGATCCGGCGAGGTGATGTCGCTCGCTTGTCCCCCTTCAAGGATGAGCTCAAGAGTGCGGGCCAGCCTTTCCGGGTCATCGGCACCCGACTGGTGGGCCAGTCGGGTTATCCACTCAAGGATCCCTGCCCTGTGCTCTGCGATCTTTCGGTGGACTGCGGTGCCGGGGCGCGTTTCGGCGGCAGCTCGCAGGAAGCCGGCACTGCGGTCATCTCCGGGATGGCCGTCCCAGGCAAGCGCGTCGAACATGCTGAGCAGCTGATCGGCAGGATGGGTGGCGAACGGTCCCGCCGCCTCCTTCAAGGCCGCGGCCCACTCCCGGCCCAGGCCATCAACGTAGACAAGGACGAGATGATCCCTGGTCGGGAAATGCCTGTAGAAAGTCGCCTTGGCCACGCCGGCCTCGTCAATGATGCGGTTGATACCAACCCGGTACAGCCCTTCCGCGGCGAACAGCTCGGAGGCCACTTCCAGGACACGGTTACGGAC
>JBKPJW010000119.1:0-11153 GCA_046730875.1 Actinomycetota bacterium
CTGCAGGCCCGTAAAGACCTCGGAGAAGGCCATGGTGGTGGGGCTTGCGCCGAGCTTCGCGAAGAAGTCGGTCCAGAGCGGGTTGCCGGGGACACGGATTTTCAGGCCCTTAAGGTCCGACGGCTGTTCGATGGGACGCACCGAGTTCGTGATCTCGCGGCCGGTCCGGGTGAGGAAGGACAGGGCTACGGTGTCTTTGGCTGCGAGCTTGTCCTTCAGTACCTGGCCCGGCTTCCCGGCCAGGAACGCGGCTTCCTCGGTTGTGTCCTTGAAGAGGTAGGGGATGCTGATGCCGTTCATTTCCGGCACCACCGAGGCGTACACCGACGTTGACAGAATCAGCCCGTCAAGGGAACCGCCCTGCAGCCGGGTGACGGCGGCGTTCTGGTCCCCGCTGAAGCTCGTCCCGTTGGGAACCACCGTGACCGCAACGGAGCCCTTGGACGTCGTCTTGACCTGGTCGGCGAAGTGCTGGGCCGAGACGCCGACGGAGGAGGTCAGCGGATCCGGGATGGACAGCTGGATCTTGGCTACCGGAGCTCCAGCCCCGCCGGGGCCAGAGGCGCATCCGGCGAGGACTGAGGCGGCAAGGGTGCAGGCCAGCACTCCAGTAAGGGCGCGGGTCTTGGATTTCATGTGATGCCTTTCTTCATTGGAAGGATTCTGGTTCCGGAGGCGTGAACGACATCGGGGAAGTTCATGGCCGCGCCCGGGATTAGTGCGGGAGGGTCAGGCGCTGAGCGCGGATTCCGTAACGAGCGCTTCGGTTTCGCGGCGCAGCTCAAGGGCCTGGGCCAGGGAGTCGTCCATGATGACGTCGTCCCAACCGACGATCCCGCCCTTAGCTACATCGTTGCGCAGTTCCACGTGGTGGGCCAGCGCAACCGGGAGGGCGCCGGTTGCCACCGAGTGCCGGGCCGAGACGAGCTGGCCCCAGACCGTGTAGCCGCCTTCGCCGTCGAGGAATTCTCCGGCTTTGAGGTCCTTCTTCGCTGTCGCGACGACGTCGCCGAAGAACCCGATGGGCGCACCCGTGGCGATCCCGCGGAGGGCGGCGTTGGCGATGGACACGTTCAGCTCCAGGCCGACGTAGTGGTACGGGCGGTACAGGGCTGCGTACTGGCCGGTGGGGTCCGGGTGCCACGGGTACTCGTTGAAGCAGCCGGAAACGTAGTTGTTCGTGGCCTTTACGACGACGAAGACGCCTTCCTGGGTGTTGTGAGGGATCCAGGAGCCATCGCGATTAACGCTGGACATCACATCGACGCTGCCTTCGTGGGCGAGGGCTCCCCCGACATCGGCGGGGCGGCAGATCGTGGCAATTTCCTCGACATCCCCCGGGGTGAACGTCAGCCCGGTATCAGAAGGTACCAGTCCGGCACCGTTGGCGACGGCGGCCATCTCGATGGCGGCCTTGGTGCCGTCGCGGAACGAGGTGTGCATGTTCGGGTTCAGCTGCCCGGAGTCGGTGAGTTCCTTGGAGAACTCCCAGTTCTCCCAGACATTGTCCGGGTTCATCTCGTGGTAGTGCTCAAGGAACTTTGCGCCCTTGCCGGCGCAGACGACGTCGAAGCCGCTGGTGCGTGCCCAGTCGACGAGTTCCATGATGAGCGCCGGCTGGTCGCCGTACGCCATCGAGTAGACAACACCGGCGGCTTCTGCACGCTTGGCCAGGGCGGGCCCGGCCAGGGCGTCGGCTTCGACGGTGACCATGATGATGTGCTTCTTCGTTTCAATGGCGCGCAGCGCGTGCTTCACACCGACGATGGGGTTACCCGTTGCTTCAACGATGACGTCGATCTCAACATCGAAGAGCTCGTCCGCGTTGGCCACGATCGTCGTGGAGCGGTCCCTGAGGGCGGTCGCGATGTCCGGCGCGATCTGGTCCTTGGGCCATCCGACGAGTTCGAAGGCGCCTTCGGCGCGCTTGACGTTGATGTCGGCGATGGCGACGACGTGAACGCCGGGGATGTTGTTTGCCTGGGCCAGGTACATGGTGCCGTAACGGCCGGCGCCGATCAGGCCAACCCGGATGGGACGGCCTTCCTGCTCGCGGTCGCTGAGGAGTTTGTGAAGATTCACTGGAGTCTCTCTGGTAGGTGTACGAAACGAAGAGCGGCCCTTCCGCGGCAGCGGATGGCACAACTTCCTTGTCGCGATGTGGCTTGAAATTTACCCGAAGTGGAACCGGTTCCACTTTTGTACCACCCGGTGCTAAGCTGTGTCAACGACTTCGAGAGATACGTCGTCCGCCAGCTGGTGGCGGTTCGACCGGAGACGCTGTGTTCGACTACTGATTTCCCTCAAGGAGGAGCGGTGAAGAAGGCCCCAACCATTCGCGACGTCGCGGCGGCTGCGGGAGTCTCGGTCTCTGTCGTGTCCCGGGTCCTGAACCCGGACTCCGGACCCGTTGCCCTGGCAAAACGGCAGGAAGTCCTTCGGGTGATCGCTGAGCTCGGCTACCGGCCCCGGGCTGCCGCCCGCGAGCTCAGCGCGGGCCATGCACTGACCATCGGGCTCGTGGTCACCGATCTCTCCAACCCCTTCTTCGCGCGCCTGGCCGACCGCATCGTGTGGGAGGCCCGCAGCCACGGCGTGCAGGTTGTCCTGATGACCACCCAGGAGGACCCGCACCTGGAAGCCGATTCGCTGGATACGCTGCTGGACAGGTCCGTCAGCGGCGTCATCGCCACCCCCACGGGCGGGAATATCGAGAAGTGGGCGCGCCTGCAGGACCTCGGCGTGAATGTGGTGTTCGTTGACCGCACCATCGAGGAACTCGGCGGTGCCGACGTCGTCAGCATTGAAAACTTTGACTCCGCGCGACGCTCCACCGAGTACCTGATCGGCCTTGGTCACACCCGGGTCGGACTGATTACCGGGCCGCGGAGCACGTCAACGGGCCGGGCCAGGATCAGCGGTTACACCGCGGCGCACGAGAGTGCGTCCCTCCCGGTTGACCCCCTGCTGATCCGGGATGTACCTTTCCGGGGAGACGCCGGCGGCGATGCCGTGGGCTCCCTGCTTGCCATGCCGCAGCCGCCGACGGCCGTCATCGTCGCCAACACGGCCCAAGTACAGAGCTCGGTTCGGCGGCTTGTCCAGATGGGCGTCCGCATTCCGGATGACCTCTCGGTGATTGTCTTCGATGACAATCCATGGACAGAACTCATGTCCCCGCCGCTGAGCGTGATCCGCCAGCCGCTGGACATGCTCGCCGTCCATGCGCTTGAACTCGTGCTCGGACGGATGCAGGGCAAGTTCCCGGAGGGCCCGCGACGCATTGAGGTCAAGGCCGATTTCCTGCCCCGCAACAGCTGTGCCCCGCTCGTCCTCGCTCCGACCCCTACTCACTAAGGAAAAGAACCATGCCCGTCGTCGTCACCGCAAAGTTCACCCCCAACGAAGGATCGTTCGACCAGGTGGTCGCCGCCTTGTCCCCGGCCATTGCAGAGGTCCACGAAGAACCCGGCTGCCTCCTCTACGCCATCCACGAATCTCCCGACCGGCAGATTCTCATGATCGAGAAGTGGGAATCCGCCGAATTGCTTGACGCCCACGGCGCGGGCGGCCCGGTTCAGCGGCTGAACGCATCCCTGGAGGGTCTCCTGCAGTGCCCGGTCGAAGTGATGCGCCACGAGCCGATCCCCGCCGGGACCCCGGCCCAGGGCACGCTCTAGGAGTCACACCCAAAATTCCATCGATTGCTCCGTAATCGCCCTTTTGAAGGGTCAAAACGGCGGTTACGGAGCACTCGATGGAGGTTTTGGTTCCTGCAGGCGCGACGGCTTCGGATCCCAAGGGTGGTTTCAGCGGAGGAGCACTAGCCCGGGGTCCCAGCGCCCGCCGCGGCCGTCCGCACAGAACGCCGCGGCACCCCGACCGACCGCCGGGCGCGCCGGCGGATGACGTATTCAGCCACCGCCACGTTGATTACCCAGGCTGCCCCCAGGAGCATCGCCCGGGTCGGTTCGTCGGGCGGCCCGACCAGCAGCATCCACGGCAGGCTCACCAGCGCCTGCGTTCCCGCGGCAACGCCAATCGCGTAGCCGCGCGTCATCCACGCCCCGTGCCGCACAAAGTCACGGCGAACAATCGCGGCCACCCCCAGAATGATGCTCGCCACCATGGCCGAGCCAAAGACGAGCCGCAGGACAAAGAGGGCGGGCCCGTCCCCCGGCGGCAACGGATAGAAGACCGTCATCCACAGCCCGGACAATGCGGCCAGCAGACCTGCCGGCGCGAGGATGCGGCCGGCGATGCGGTGCCAGCCGCGGCGTCCCCGGAGTGCCGGGAGGAATTGGAAGGCCCCGAGCAGGCTGTAGGTAGTGACGCTGACAATGTGTGTCACCACGGGCACGGGCGAGGCGAAAAACCGGGCGTTCTGGGCCGTGATGGCGGCGCCGCCGGTCAGTTCTGTCAGCCGCACGGCCCCCGCGATCACGGGGATGAGGCTGAGCAGGATCAATCCCGCGGGGATGGGCCATTGGAGGCGTCGGCGGACGCGCGGCACGGGAACGCTGCTGGCTTGTGTTGTCACGGCGGAGTCCTTGGCTGGGAGAAATGACGGCGGGTGCACGGCCGGGGTGTACGGCGTACACCTGATGCCGCCAACGCTAGGTGTACGGCGTACACTTGTCAATAGAATCCGTTACAGGGAGGTATCCGGATGACCCAGCAAGCCGAACGCACGCGCCGGCTCCCGTTGAGCCGGGACCGGGTGCTGGCCGCCGCCGTCGCGCTGGCCGATGAGGTGGGGATCGAGGCGCTGAGCATGCGGCGGCTGGCGCAGGAGCTCGGCGTCGTCCCGATGGCGCTCTACAAGCATGTGGCCAACAAGGAAGAACTCCTCGGCGGCATGGTGGACGCCCTGGTCAGCGAGATCGATCCCCCTGTCCTCGATGCCGGCTGGAGGAATGCCGTGCGCCTAAGGGTGCTATCGGCGCGGCGGGTGCTCCTGCTGCACCCGTGGGGCCGGCAGGTGCTGGAATCGCGCACCAACAAGACGCCGGCGGTCCTTGGCTACATGGACTCGTTTATCGGGATGTTCCTGGCCGGAGGTTTCTCCGTGGACCTGACCCATCACGTCATGCATGCCCTGGGCAGCCGAATGTGGGGGTTCACCCAGGAGCTGTTCGACGACTCCGCCGGCGGGAGCGCGGAGGAGCCGGCCGCGCTGGCCCCGGAGGTACAGGCTGCCGTGTTCCGGGAGCTGGCGGAGCGGTATCCGAACATCCTGCAGGTCGCCACCGCGTCCGCACACGGCGACTCCGTGGTGGGAGGCGGGTGCGATGACCAGTTCGAGTTCGAGTTCGCCCTTGATCTGCTGCTGGAGGGCTTCGAGCGGCTGCACCGGCAGCGCTGGAGCTCCATTCAGAACAAGCCCTCGACGCCGGCGACCTAGCTGCCGCCTATTCCTCCAGGAACCGCAGCAGGTAGGGGACGGCGGTCCGCATGGCCCGCAGGTCCCCGCCGCTTGCGGCCAGCTCGCCGAGGTAATCCCCGTGAGTGCCGGGCACAATCATCAGTCGAGCTCCCGGAATGACGCGGGACATGCGCACGGAGTGCTCCGGACTGACGACGTCGCGGTCGGCGCTCAGCACCAGCGTTCGGGCCGTGATGCGGCCCAGGTCCTCATCCCGCCAGCCGGGGAAAGTCAGAATCCGCTGGCGGTCCAGCTCGAACATGCGCTCGAGGTGTCCGGGCTCCTCATTGAGCCGGCGGTCCGCATCCTTGTACGCCTCCGGCATCTGCTCGAGAGTGGCGTTCGCCATCGACTCCCAGAACTCCTCGCTCACTGCGTCGCGGCTGTAGAAGGAGGAGGCGACTATGAGGGAGCGCACCAAGGCCGGATGCCGCATGGCCAGCGCCAGGGCGGTGTGGCCGCCGGCGCTGAACCCGAGCACATCCGCGGATTCCACCTCGAGCTCATCCAGCACGGCCTTGGCGTCGTCGGCCGAGTCTTCGGCGGTGAGCGGGCGGCCGGTGGCCGCAGTCCGGCCGTGGCCTTCCTCGTCGACGGCGATCACCTGGCGGCTCTCGGCCAGCAGCGCCGGGATGAGGCCGGCAAAGTTGGTCTCAACGGTCGATCCGCCGCCGGGGATCAGCAGCAGCGGCGGCTGGTCGGCCAAGCGGTGGCCATGGACCTCGTAGTACATGCGGAGGTCGCCGTTGACTGCGTACCCGTGTGTGAACGCCACACGGCATGGTACCGCCGTACGCACCCGGCTGAACAGGGCTTTTGGGTAAGGCGGCAGGGCTTTTCGAGACGACCACAGGGCGTTTGCGGACGTCGGCGGGAGATTCCCGCCGTCGTCCTCTTGCCTTGCAGATCAGGCCTTGACGGACTCGGCGAGGATCGCGTCGACCTGGCCCAGCGCCTCCTTCATGCCCTCTTCCATGCCCATGGCGATGACCTTCTCCATCTGCTCCTCCGCCTCGAACGTGGACAAGATGGTCATGCGGGTGCGGTCGCCGATCGGCTCCAGCGTGACGACGCCGTGAATGGTGCCCATGTCGGCCACGGGCTCGCCGTTATCGTCCGCGAAGCCGTCGTCGAACTCCAGGCGGTTCGGGGCATCAATGGCCGTGAACCGCCACCAGCCGCGGGCCTTCTCCCCTTCGGGGCCCGTCATGAAGTAGCTGGCCTCGCCGCCGGGGACAAACTCGTGCTTCTCGAACGTGGCCGGCCACGTGGGCGGTCCCCACCAGCGTTCGAGCTTGCGCGGGTCTTCCCAGACCTGCCAGACGCGCTCCACGCCGGCGTCGAACTCGGCGACCACGGTGAGGCTCAGCGCCTCAAGATTCTTGACTGAACTGGTAACCGTCATGACGAACCCTTCCTATCCTTCATCTGTGTTGGTTGTGCCTTGCTGGTTTTGGGTGCGGCCGGTTTGCGTGTTCTCTTCCTTCGTCCTGCCGGATCCGGTGGTGCCTGTGGTGGCGGTCTGGGCGAGGAGGTCTGCGATCCGGTCGGCCCGCTGGCGCCAAATGACCTCGTACTCGTCGAGCAGCCGGCGGGCCCGCTGCAGTCCGTCGTGGTTGGCCCGCACAATCTGCTCCCTTCCACGCTTCTCCTTGGAGACAAGGGAAGCGCGTTCCAGGACCGCCACATGCTTCTGGACGGCCGCGAAACTCATGGCGTAGAGAGCGGCCAGACCGGAGACGGAGTACTCCCCCACGGTCACCCGCCGCACGATGTCCCGACGCGTAGCGTCGGCGAACGCATGGAACAGGCGGTCAAGTTCTTCGTCGCTGAGCTGGTTTCGGAGCTGATCTACAACCATTTGGTTGTAGAATAGTCCGGCTGTTTCAGGGTGTCAATGGGTCGAGCTGTCTCTTTGGGCGGCCGAAATCGCGGGAGACTCGCGCCGGCGCCGGAAACCTTCCTCCGCACCGCCGCCCCAGTGACCAAGTTCCGCGGACCCTGTGATGAGGATAGTTTTGAGAACATGACGGAAAGCTACAGGTACGACGTCGAGGTCCTCCATCTCCTCGTGTCGCCGGCGCACGCCTACTTCGGCCGGGCACGCGATGGCGCAGCAGACGTCGCCACCACCGACGCGGACCGGGTGGAGCTGGTGGCCGGAAAGGGCATCGTCGGCGACCGGTTCTTCGGCAAGGCCGCGCATATGGACGCCGCCGTCACCCTGCTCTCGATCGAAGCCCTCGAAGCGATGGCCGAGGAGCTGGGAACCGAGCCCTTTGACCCGCTCCTGACCCGGCGCAACGTGGTCCTCAGGGGAGCCCACTTGGCTCCGCTCCTTGGCGGAGAGTTCGCGCTCGAATCGAGAGGCGAAGTTGTCCGGTTAAGGGCCGGACGGCCCGCTCACCCGTGCGCCTGGATGGACCGCATGCTCGCGCCGGGCGCGCACGCGGCGATGCGCGGTCGCGGCGGCGTGCGCTGCCAGCCGCTCTCGGACGGCGTCCTGAGCCGGGGACCGGCCGTGCTGATCAGCCCCGTGCCGTTGGACCCCGCGCAGGCAGGCACCCCCACGCTGCTGCGCCCGTCGCGGCTGCCGTAGGGACGCGCAAGGGGCCACCCGCGGCAGCAGGAGCGACGGCGCCCGCACGAGCTACTTCCGCTCGGCGATCGCCTTCACACTCTTCACGAGGCTGTCCCACATGCCCTTCGAATGCTCGGCCGCCTCGGCACTTGCGTTGTTGTCCTGCGAGAGCGTGAATTCGGTGGCGCCTGCCCGGTCCTCGAGCGTCCAGGTGAGCGTGTGGTAATTCTCCGGTGCGTCCTCCTGGCCGCTCAGCGGGCTGAAGTGCGTGACTACGAGCCGCCGTCCTGGTTCAAACTCCAGGATGCTGCCCCGGTCCTCGTACTCCTTGCCGTCCCACGTGCCGCGCCACACGATGGGGCCGCCGACTGTCCAATCGGTCACGACATCGGTGCCGAACATGAACTCCTTGACGGCCTCAGGGTCAGTGAGCACGGACCAGACGCGACTTGCGGGCGCCTCGATGGTGATGGTCGACGTCGCCACGTACTTCCCAGTCATAGCTTTCCCTTTTCTCGCAGAATCGGTCAGCGCCCAGGTTGCCGGTTGCCTTGCTCATTGTTCCCCACAGGCCCACAGGTTGAGCTGACGGGATTCATCCTAGGACTGCCGGGCCAGAATTCCCCGCCTTTGGGGACCGCAGCCCGCGCGTCCGGCCCGAACGGCCGGCGATTCCCGTCGTCGCGATGTCAAAAGTGGGGAATTTCAGCGGAGCAAGGGTTTCGGCAGCCCTCGATTTCGACGCCGGCCCGGGCCATAATCGGAGCCAACCAGACAACCTTTGCCGAGAGGAGCCGGCCGTGGCAACCACAACCTTGCTGGCAGGGATACGAAGCACGGCCGCCGCCCTCACGGTGGGGATGGTTCTTCTGACCGGGACCGGATGCTCCTACGACAATCCAGCGGAAACCGCGAAAATCACACCGGCGACCAACGGGATCAACACCGTGGTCGGTGCGATGAAGCTGGCGGACATGCTCATCCTCTCCCACGGAACGGACCAGCCCGGACGGATCATCGGAACCGTCTTCAACACGTCCCCAACGGACGCGATCGTCACCATTACAGGCGCCTCAGGGTCGAAGGTATCGATTCCGGTCAAGGGCAACGGCCAAACCTCCCTGGCCCAACCACCGGCCATGATGCTGGACCCGACGGCGGGATCCCCCGGTTCCATGGTCACGGTCCGGGTGAGCGAAGACGCCACAGGCACGTCGGCCGATGTCCAACTCCCGGTCCTCG
The DNA here is from genome assembly GCA_046730875.1 of Actinomycetota bacterium. Taxonomy (GTDB): domain Bacteria; phylum Actinomycetota; class Actinomycetes; order Actinomycetales; family Micrococcaceae; genus Arthrobacter. Next base: position 9,249 of record JBKPJW010000119.1, read on the forward strand.
ACTCCACGCTGCCCGAATACCAGTCCTACATGCCCGCGGCGCCCCCTTCCGGCACCCCATCAACCGTACAGCCCGGGGGCACTGAGTCGCCGGGTGCACCTGCGACCAGCCCATCCTCCCCCGGCCACTAAGCCCGGCCCCCGCCTGTAAGTCCCGCCGGTAATCGACACTTCCGGGGCAGCGTAAAGCAGGTCAGCGCCGCGACCGAAAGGAGAGCAGGCAGGGTCCGGCGGATACCGGCCCCTGCCTGCCCCGCCGCTCTCGACGCGACTGGGACTAGAACTAGGACTAGGACTAGGACTAGGAGAAACGTCCCGGCCGGAAGGTGGCCAGCATCGGGTGCTTCCTGCCTGTCAGGATCTCGCCCGCGAGTAGCTCGCCCGCGATGAGGCCGAGCGTGGCACCCGAGTGCGTGAAGGCCAGGAAGCAGCCGGGCACCTGGCCGAGTTCACCGAGGACCGGCTCGCCGTCGCCGGGGATGGGCTTGTAACCGATCTTCCAGGACGCCGGCTTTAGTTCGGGGTTGCCGGCGAACAATTTGGACGCCTCATTGGCAAGTTCCTGGACCACCTCATCGGGGATGCTGAAGGAGCCGTCGGCATGTTCACTGATGCTCTCCTCATACCAGTCGTGATCCAGCGCAAACGTCGCTCCGGGGTTGGGCCGGACGGCGACCCTGGGGGTGTTCATCACCGTCGTCACCTTGTGGTCCACCGGTTTGGTCAGCACCAGCATGGAGACCGGCGAACCGTTGGGGATGTCGACGCCGAGGGGCGCGACGACAGCGGGCGTTGCGGCACCGCACGCCACGAGCACCGCGTCGGCCGCGTAGGTCTCCCCTGCGGCGGTCTCGACGCCGGCGGCCCGGCCGCCGTCGACCATCACGGACACTTTACCGGCGTTGAGCACCAGTTCGCCGCCCAGGGCGTGAAAATCCTCCATCAGGAAGTCGACCAGATGAGGCAGGCTGACCCAGCCTTCGCCGGGGTTGAAGATGGCGTTTTCCGGCACGGCGACCGGATCGATGCCGGGGGTGGTTGCGGAAATCTCTTCGGGCGCCAGGAGCTTGGAGTCGTAGCCGATGGATTTCTCATACTGGTGGCGGGCTTCGGTGGCAGAGGCTTCTCCGGCGGAGTTCCACATGAGGCCGCCGCCGAACTGCAGCCATTCCCGGCCCGGGTCGGCGGCAAAGAGGGTGCGGTAGCGGTCCACCCCGGCAACCCGGAGCTGGTGGTACGGGGTGGAGCGTTCTCCGGCGGAATTGAGCCACGACAGCGAACGGCCGCTGGCCTCGCTGGCCAGGCCGCGTTCGGTCAGGAGGACCACAGAGGCTCCGTCGCGGAGCAGATGGACGGCGGTGGAGACTCCGAGGATGCCGCCGCCGATGATGGCGACGCGTTTGGTTGCGAGGGTGGAGGACATGGTCTGCCTTTCCTTTCGTAGTTTTGCTTGCGGGGCGCGTCGGGCGCCGGTGCGCTGGGTCGCTGTGCGGCTAGGCCAGGGCGTGGATTTTTTCGATAATCGCCAGGACGTCCAGTGACTCTGCGGGGTCAACCGGAAGCGGGCCCTGACCCCGGAGGGCAGCGGCCAGCAGGGCGTAGAACGCGGGATAGGCCCCGGTCTGAGCCGTTACGGGCTCGGTGGATCCGCCTGCGCCGATGCGCCCCCAGGACTCCTCGGGCTCGGCGCCGTAGGCGGGGTCGGACGGCCTCATGCCGGCTGCGAGGGCCGGCTCCTGGCCGTCCAGGCCCCACTTCGTGTAGCCCGCCTCGGAACCCAGGACGTGGAAGCGCGGGCCAACCTGGGCTGCCATGCCATTCATCCACAGCCGCGACCGGACCCCGGATTCATGGAGCAGAGACACGAAGGCCTCCGTGTCGGCTCCATCCGAGTCCAGTCCATGGT
>JBKPJW010000120.1:0-3046 GCA_046730875.1 Actinomycetota bacterium
GCCGCAGACAGCGTGGCGCGGCCGAGGTTGGTGTGGACGACTACGCCGGTTGCGTTGAGCACCGGGCGCAGGGTGGTCGCCGTGCGTGCAGCGACGGCGGCCAGCAGGGCCGGTTCCACCTGGCCGGGATCGAGTTCACCGCGCCGCGCCTGCTCCTGGGTTTGCCGGACGAGTTCGCGGATGAGCCCTGCACTCAGGCGTTTCCGGGCCGCGCGGACGGCCGGCAGTGCCAGTAGATCGTCGGTACGCGGAATCAGGCGGCGGGGATCGACCTGGTCCACAGTCCCTCCTCCTTCCGCGGCATTGCGTGCCGGTGGTTGGCGGAGGCGGACGGGAATCGAACCCGCCAGGCCGAGATACTCAGCCTCACCGGTTTTGAAGACCGGGGGGCCCACCAGGACCCGGACGCCACCGGGATCAATCTAGCAGATTGCCCACGGGGGTAACCTAGGGGAGTGAAAGAGACCGAGACGTCTATTCCGCAACTTAACATCGATGGCGCCGGCGCAGTCCGGCTCACCGGCTATGCGCACGGTGGTGGCTGCGCATGCAAGATTCCGCCCGGCGAGCTCGAAGAAGCGGTGCGCGGCCTGACTGGCCAGCCAGGCGCGGACGTGCTGGTCGGTCTTGACAGTGGCGACGACGCAGCAGCCGTCCTGGTGCGCGGCGACCTGGCGGTACTGTCCACCGCCGACTTCTTCACTCCCGTGGTCGACGATGCCTTTGACTGGGGCCGGATCGCTGCCGCCAACGCTCTCTCGGACATTTACGCGATGGGCGGCCGCCCGATCATGGCGATCAACCTCGTCGGCTGGCCCCGCGGCGTGCTGCCGCTGGAGTTGATGACTGAAGTACTCCGCGGCGGGCTGAGTGTCGCCACCGAGGCGGCGTGCCCGGTGATTGGCGGGCATTCGATTGACGACCCGGAGCCGAAGTACGGCATGGCGGTCACCGGCGTCGCCCATCCCGACCGGTTGCTGCGCAACGACGCTGCCCAGCCCGGGCTGCCGCTCACGCTCACCAAGCCGATCGGCGTCGGACTGCTCAATAACCGGCACAAGCAGACCGGTGAAGTGTTCGCGGAAGCGGTAGCGACGATGACGCGTCTCAACCGCGACGCCGCCGAGTCCGCGGTGGCAGCCGGCGTGCGTGCGGCCACGGACGTGACGGGTTTCGGCCTGCTTGGACATCTGTACAAGATGTGCCGCGCCTCCGGAGTGGGGGCAGTGATCGACCGGCCGGCGGTGCCACTCGTCGACGGCGCCCGGGAGGCGCTGCGGGACGGCTTTGTCTCCGGCGGGACGCGGCGGAACCTCGACTGGGTGCGGCCGCACCTACGGTTCGCTGCGGGCGTCACCGAAGACGAGCTGTTGCTGCTGGCCGATGCACAGACCTCCGGCGGCCTGCTCGTGGTCGGCGAGGTGCCCGGCTACCCAGTAATCGGGCACACCGTCGTCGGGCAGGGCATCGAAATCCGCTAAACCCAAGATCCCTTACACACGGCAGCCCCGTCAGCCGGCAGTAGTGATTGAATCGTCGGTGATGCCGGCGGCGCGGCGGGCGGCGAGACGGTTCTTCTGCGGTTCGATCGTGTAACGCGGGTCCCGGGCCGAGGAAAGGCCGGCCTCGAACACGCCGAACCGGGTCAGCGCCGAGGCGGCCAGCAGTGCCAGCCCCGAAGCTGCGGCCACCGCCCGGTTGCGTCCGCCCAGCAGTGCCCCCAGTCCGCCGGCAGCGGCCAGACGCTCGCTCCATTTCAGCATGACACCTGCCTTGCCCTGGTGAAGGGGCTCGGCCACCACCGGGTCCATTCGGTGCTCCATCACCCGCATGGCAACTACGTCACCCATCACGCCCAGCACAGCAAGTTTTCGGGCCGGACCCGCCTCCTGGACTGGAGTCGTGATCATCGCGAGCCCGGCAGAAGCGAGGGCCGCGGAACTCACGAAAACGAAGGGCAATTCCTCGTGCGCGGCGTTCCAGGTGGGTGTGGCCGTGTCACCGAGCAGGACCGCCGTGTACGCCGCCAGCGGTCCGGCGAAAAGCGCGGCCTCGAAGCCCGCCGGTCCCTCGACCGCCTGCAGCAAGTTCCGCAGCGGACCCAGCGGCAACCGCGTTCCGGTCAGCCGATCGATTTCCGCTGCCGCCGAGACGGCCGTTCCGACGCTGAACGCGCTGAGGATCCACGAGCCCACACTCATCGGTGATGTCACCTTGATGGTCCGCAGCATGTTCAGGAATCGCTCCGGCCGGCCGAGATCCTTCACCAGGGCAGCAGCACCGAAGCTCACCGCCGTCAACGCACTCAGCCGGGCATTCCGGCGCAGCGTCGGCCGCCCGGTCAGCTGCCCGCCGAGACCAAGCAGCGCGGAACCGGCCGCGACACCGCCAAGGAACAGGTAGGCGGCCACATCTTCGGTCCAGGGTGCCGGCTTGACCACCGGACGGCCGTAGTACGAGCTGAATTCCGGCTCCGGAACCATGGGCATTTCACGGGAACCGTCACCGCCGTCGCGGCGGCCGGTGCCGCGCTTGCCGCCAGGCCGGCGACGGCGGGCAGGCTCGGGCGGCCGAAAGCTGTCGAACTCAGAGTGGGTCACGCGCGCCCTCCCAGGAAAGCCAGCGCCGCAGCGGCGACCATGCCGGCGACGGCCATGCCGGCCCTCCGGTACATCTGCGGCAGATCGGCTGTGGGCACTCTCGGATCCGGGGGAAGTCCGTACACTTCCGGTTCGTCGAGCAGGAGGAAGACCGCTCCGGTTCCGCCGACGCCGTCGAGTTCGTTGGCACCATAGAGCCTGGCTTCCGTGAGTCCCTGCTGGTGCAGCGAGACCACCCGTTCCCGGGCTGTCTCCACCATGTCGTCGTGGTTGCCGAATTTGATGGATGTCGTCGGACAGGCTTGAGCGCAAGCGGGCGTCTCATCGTTGACCAGGCGGTCGTAGCACAGCGTGCACTTCTGGGCGACGCCGACGTTGGGGACGGCGGGATGCTTGGCGTGCTGCTCCTCCCGCTGGGCTGCCACCGCCACCATGCCGTCGCTGCG
>JBKPJW010000121.1:0-8983 GCA_046730875.1 Actinomycetota bacterium
GCCGATCGCCCGGGTGGGATCGTAGGGATGCTCGAGGGCAACCGCCACCGGTTCCGGCCCCGGATTCAGCAGGTCCCCGCTGGCGTCGATGAAGTGCTCGGCGCAGCCGTCGTCCCGGAGTTCGGCGGAGAGCAGGTCGGCCAGCTGCCCCTTGCCGGCCGCGCCGACGTCGATCACCACCGGAGCCGCTGTGGTCACCGCGGTGCCCTGCCAGTCCAGCACATCCTCCCACCGGGGAGCGGGAAGCGGATCACCGCCCGGCACCAGGGTGTACGCGGCATCATAGCCAAGGCGCTCCAGGCTGCCGCCGATGAGCGGGGTCATTGCCCCGTCGGTGAGCCGGTACAGCGTGCTGTACAGCTCGCCCAGGGCGGCTGCCTCGGCGGGCAGCTCCAAACGGCCGGGCGAGCGGGCCGCGTCCGCTACGAGCGAGTCGGGCCGGAAACGGGACCACGCGGCGTCGTACCTCTCCACCGTGGCGAGCAGCCCGCTGCGGTGTTCGCCGGACAGAGGGGACGGCGTGGAAATCTCCCAGCGGGTCCCGATCCCGTCAAAGCTGAAGTGCGACCAGCCCGGATGAGGCACGATTCCTCTGTCCCGGCCGGGCTATTGGGCCTGTGACTTGATATCCGCCACGGCCTGGTTGAAGCCGCCGCTGGTCAGCGAGGATCCTGCCACCTTGGAAACTTTGATCTCGTCCAGCTTCTTGCCCACCACCTGGGACTGGATGCCGCCGGCGAACTCGCCCTGGAACTTGCGCGTGTTCGGATTCGACGGATGCTGCGTGATCTTCACATCGGACACCGCACCGCTGGCCAGGGTCAGTTCCACGCCGACGGTTTCCGTGCCGTTGGGGGAGGTGTAATTTCCGTCGGCACTGTACGTGCCGTCCTTGTAGGTGCCGCTGGCCGTGCTTGTGGCGGCAGCGGACTCGGAGGCCGGGGCCGCGCCCTGGGCGGCCGGCGCCTGTGCAGACGGAGCGCAGCCGGCAACGGTTCCGGCCACGGACAGGCCGGCCATGCCGACGAGGACGCTCTTGCGGAAGGCGGTATTCATGCGGGACTCGATTCGTTGCAGGGATCGGACAGCGACAAAACTGTGGGGCACTTACAGCGTTGCAGACGTTGGTTTTAGGGTAACGGTTCAACCTTTGTGTAAGGCGCTGGGACCTTGGGTTTTCCCGGACCCTGTCCTGGACGTGCGCCCCGACGGCCTTGCCGGCGCCGGATTCCGCCACACCGCGGGCCCACCGGTAGGCTAGAAGTGTGACCCCAGAAGAACTCTCCCTCGCCATATCCGCCTGCCTGAAGGACGCCGTCGCGGCAGGCGACATCGCCCTTTCCGCAGCCGACATCCCTGATGAGGTGCGCGTGGAGCGGCCCAAGAACAGGGACCACGGGGACTGGGCCACTAACGTCGCCCTTCAGCTGGCCAAGACGGCCGGCACCAACCCGCGCGAGTTCGCGTCCGTCCTGAGTGCCCGGCTGAAACTGATCGACGGCGTGTCAGCGGTGGACATTGCCGGCCCCGGCTTCCTGAACATCACCGTGGACGCCGCTGCCGCCGGTGCCCTGGCCAAGGCCATTGTGGAGGCCGGTGCCGCATACGGGACCAACACCGCGCTCGCCGGGCACGTGGTCAACATGGAGTTTGTCTCGGCCAACCCCACCGGCCCGCTGCACATCGGCCACACCCGCTGGGCTGCCCTCGGCGACGCGATCGCCCGCGTCCTCCGGGCTTCCGGCGCCGACGTCACGGCCGAGTACTACATCAACGACGCCGGCTCCCAGATGAACATGTTCGCGAATTCCGTGTACGCCAGGCTGCACGGCCGGGACGTGCCCGAGGGCGGCTACCCGGGCCAGTACATCGCGGACCTCGGCCACGAGGTGCTCACTGAGCACCCGGACATCCGCGAACTCACCGAAGTGGCGGCCCTCCCAGTGATCCGGGGAGCCGCGTACAAGGCGCAGATGCACGACATCAAGCAGACGCTGGCCGGATTCGGCGTCGACTTTGACGTCTTCTTCTCCGAGCAGGAACTCCACGACGCCGGCGCGATCGAAGACGCCGTCGCCCGCCTGCGCGAACAGGGCCACGTGTTCGACGACGGCGGTGCGGTGTGGCTTCGCACCACCGACTTCGGCGATGACAAGGACCGCGTGATGATCCGGGCCAACGGCGAGCCGACGTACTTCGCCGCCGACGCCGCCTACTACCTGTCCAAAAAGGACCGGGGTTACACCGAAAAGATCTACCTCCTCGGCGCCGACCACCACGGCTACATCAACCGGCTCAAGGCCATAGCGGCCGCCGCCGGTGACGACCCCGAGGCCAACATCGAGGTCCTGATCGGCCAGCTGGTCTCTGTCAACGGCGCCAAGCTGTCCAAGCGCGCCGGCAACATCATCGAACTCAAGGACCTTATCGACTGGCTCGGCAAGGACGCCGTCCGGTATTCCCTCGCCCGGTTCCCCGCCGATTCGCCGCTGACCCTCGATCCCGAGCTGCTCAAGAAGCACAGCAACGAAAACCCCGTTTTCTACGTCCAGTACGCCCACGCCCGCTCCCGCGGCGCCGCCCGCAATGCGGTGGCCGCGGGCGTCGAGCGCCGGGTGGACGGCAGAGACAGATTCGATGCCGCCCTGCTGGACCACCCCACCGAAAACGAGCTGCTCTCGCACCTGGGCAGCTACCCCTCGGTCGTGGCCAAAGCGGCCGAGCTGCGCGAGCCCCACCGCGTGGCCCGCCACCTCGAGGTCATCGCCGGGGCCTACCACCGCTGGTACGACGCCTGCCGGGTGGCGCCCCAGGGCGAGGAACCCATCACGGACACCAACCGCACCAGGCTGTGGCTCAATGACGCCACCAGCCAGGTGCTGGCCAACGGACTCGAACTGCTGGGCGTCTCGGCGCCGGAACGGATGTAACCGCCATGACCTCAAAAGCAAAACAGCAGGCAAATCCAAAACAGCAACCCGACGCCCGCAGCACCGGCCATCCGGCCTCCCCGCTTGCGCCCGGCTGGCTCGAAGTCCCCGCCGACCTCAACACCCTGCATGAACCGCTGTGGCCCGCCGGGGTCGCACGGAACGACGCCGGCGAGCTCACCGTCGAGGGACTGAGCGTCAGCGAGCTGCAGCGCCAGTACGGCACGCCGCTGTTCGTGCTCAGCGAGACCGACTTCCGGGCCCGGGCCCGGGCATTCAGCGACGCCTTCAACGATGCCTTCGCCGACATCTGCGGGGGAGTGGACGTCTACTACGCCGGCAAGTCCTTCCTGTGCACCGCCGTGGTCCGGTGGGTCGAGGAAGAGGGGCTGCGCCTGGACACGGCGTCCGGCGGGGAGCTCGCCATTGCCGCCGTCGCCGGCATTCCCGGCGCCGACGTCGCGCTGCACGGCAACAACAAGTCCGACGGCGAAATCCACCGTGCGCTTGACATGCAGCTGGGCCGGATTGTGGTGGACAGCCTCGACGAGCTCGATCGCGTCGCGGCGATCGCCGCCCACCGCGGCGACACCGCCAGGGTCATGCTCCGGCTGACCCCCGGAGTACACGCCCACACCCACGAGTTCATCGCCACGGCCCACGAGGACCAGAAATTCGGCCTTTCCATGGCCGGGGACTCCACCGAGGAGGCAGGTCTCTCGGCCGCAGAGGAAGCCGTTGCCGCGGCCACCCGGCACGAGAGCATCGAGCTGCTGGGCCTGCACTGCCACATCGGCTCCCAAATTTTCGAACCGGACGGCTTCGCCCTCGCGGCGGAGAAGCTGCTGGACTTCCTTGCAGCGATGCAGTCGAAGTACTCCATCGTGCTGCCAGAACTGGACCTTGGTGGCGGCTACGGCATCGCCTACACCCCGGCGGACACCCCGCGCCCTGCTGCGGAGATCGCGCAGGCGATGGCCGCCGTCGTCCGTTCAAGGTGCGCCGCGCTGGGCATCGCCGCCCCCCGGATCTCGATCGAACCGGGCCGCGCGATTGTCGGAAGCACGACGTTCACGCTGTATGAAGTGGGCACACTTAAGACCGTCCGGGTGGATGCCCCGGCCGCCGGGGGCGCCGAAACCGGCGGCAACGCCGGAGACGACGTTACGTACCCCCGCCGGTATGTGTCGGTGGACGGCGGGATGAGCGACAACCCCCGGCCGGTGCTGTACGACGCGGATTATTCGGCGATTCTCGCCTCGCGGAGCTCCGAAGCGGCTCCGCAGCTGTCCCGCGTAGTGGGCAAACATTGCGAGAGCGGCGACATAGTTGTTAGAGATGTATATCTGCCCGAGGACGTGGCAGCCGGTGATCTGCTTGCTGTACCGGGGACCGGCGCCTACTGCTGGGCCCTGTCAAGCAACTACAACTATCTGGCCCGGCCCGGCGTTGTCGCTGTCCGCGACGGATCTGCCCGGCTCATTGTCCGCGGGGAAACCGAAGAAGATTTGCTCAACCGCGACATGGGAGTCTGAATGACCGAATTGCGAACCTTGAAAGTGGCCCTCCTGGGCTGTGGCAACGTCGGGGCCCAGGTTGCGCGGATTCTCATTGACGACGCCGGCGCCCTCGCCGCGCGCACGGGCGCCCGTCTCGAACTGTCGGGCATTGCGGTCCGCAACGTCGAGGCACCCCGCGAAGTCGAACTGCCGCGCGAACTGTTCACCACCGACGCCGAGACCCTCGTCAAGGACGCGGACCTGGTGATCGAACTCATGGGCGGGATTGAGCCGGCCCGCAGTTTGATCCTGACTGCCATGCGGAACGGTGCCTGTGTTGTCAGCGGCAACAAGGCGCTCCTGGCCGAGGACGGACCCACCCTGTACGAGGAAGCGGACAAGGCCGGGGTGCAGCTCTCCTACGAGGCCGCCGTTGCCGGCGCCATCCCCATCCTGCGGCCCATCCGCGACAGCCTGTCCGGCGACCGGATCACCCGCGTGCTCGGGATTGTCAACGGCACCACCAACTTCATCCTCGACCAGATGGACTCCACCGGCGCGCAGTTCGCTGATGCCCTGGCAGAGGCCCAGCGCCTGGGCTACGCGGAAGCGGACCCCACGGCCGACGTCGAAGGCCACGACGCCGCCGCCAAAGCCGCGATCCTTGCCTCACTGTCCTTCCACGCCCGCTTCGGCATCGAAGACGTCTCGTGCGAGGGCATCTCGTCGGTCAGCGCGGCGGACATCGCCGCCGCAAAGGAAGCCGGCTTTGTCATCAAGCTGCTCGCGATCGCGGAGAAACTCACCGACGAAGACGGCAAAACCGGCGTCTCCGTCCGCGTCCACCCGACGCTGCTGCCGCGCGAACATCCGCTCGCTGCCGTCCGCGGCGCATTCAACGCCGTCTTCATCGAAGCCGAGAACGCCGGCGAGCTCATGTTCTACGGCCAGGGTGCCGGCGGCACGCCGACGGCGTCCGCCGTGCTCGGCGACCTCGTCTCCGCCGCCCGCCGCCTTGTCCTGGGCGGCCCCGGCCGGACCGAAACCACCACGGGGCACGTGCCCGCGCTTCCGATCGACGCAACGGTCACCAGCTACTACATCGGACTCGATGTCGCGGACCAGCCCGGCGTCCTGGCCCGGATCGCCCAGCTCTTCGCGGAGCACGGCGTGTCCATTGAAATCATGCGGCAGACCATTCACCGCGACTCCGACTCCAACATGGAGTCGGCCGAGCTGCGGATCGTGACACACCGTGCACGCGAAGCCGCACTTGCAGCAACCGTCGAGGCCGTCAAGCGCCTGGACGTCATCAATTCAGTCACATCCGTACTGCGGGTAGAAGGGGTCTAAGTGGCTCACCAATGGCGCGGAGTAATCCGCGAATACGCCGATCGTCTTCCCGTCACGGAAGCCACTAAGGTCATCACCCTGGGCGAGGGCGGCACCCCGCTCGTGCACGCCCGCCACCTCTCCGAGCTGACCGGCAGCACCGTCTACCTCAAGGTCGAGGGCATGAACCCGACCGGTTCGTTCAAGGACCGCGGCATGACCATGGCCATGACCGCGGCCGTGGCCGCCGGCGCTCAGGCCGTGGTCTGCGCCTCCACCGGCAACACCTCGGCGTCCGCCGCGGCGTACGCTACCGCGGCCGGGCTGCAGTGCGCCGTCCTGGTGCCCGAGGGCAAGATCTCCATGGGCAAGCTCAGCCAGGCTGTCGCACATGGAGCCACGCTGCTGCAGGTGGACGGCAACTTCGACGACTGCCTCGACATCGCCCGCAAGCTCGGCGAGTCCTACCCGGTGTTCCTGGTCAACTCGGTCAACCCGGCCCGGATCGAAGGCCAGAAGACGGGTGCCTTCGAAGTGGTGGATTCCCTCGGGGACGCCCCGGACTTCCACGTGCTGCCGGTGGGCAACGCCGGGAACATCAGCGCCTACTGGAAGGGCTACAAGGAATACTCGGCGGCCTTTGAATCGCCCACGGCAGGCTCCCTGCCCGCCGTCGCCACCAAGACCCCGGTCATGTGGGGCTTCCAGGCCGCGGGCGCGGCGCCGTTCGTCGCCGGACACCCCATCACCGAGCCCGACACCATCGCCACCGCCATCCGGATCGGCAACCCGGCCTCCTGGGACACCGCCGTCGCGGCGCGGGATGAATCCGGCGGCGTGATCGAGGCCGTCACGGACGAGGAAATCCTCTCCGCGCACCGCTGGCTCTCGAGCCGGGAAGGCGTCTTCGTGGAGCCTGGCTCCGCTGCCGGCGTGGCCGGGCTGATCAAGAAGCATGCGGCCGGGGAAGTCCCGGCCGGCAAGACGATCGTGATCACGGTGACGGGTCACGGACTCAAGGACCCGCAGTGGGCCCTGCGCACCGAGGACGGCAGCGAAGTGCAGCCGGTCAAGGTCTCCAACGACGTCGTCACCGTCGCCGCAGCACTGGGACTGGAAGAAAAATAACGTTGGAAACAACCCTCACGATTCCGGCCGAATCAGCGGCAGGCTCCCCGGCCGTTCCGGCGGGCCAGCTTGTCACCGTGCGCGTGCCCGCCACGAGCGCCAACCTGGGCCCCGGGTATGACAGCCTCGGCCTGGCGCTCACGCTGCATGACACCCTCACCGTCGAAACCCTGGCCAGCGGCGAGCTTGAATTCGAACTCAGCGGCGAGGGCGCGGAGTCCCTGCCCCGCGACGCGACGCACCTGGTGGTCAAGGCGCTCACCGAGGCGCTGCACCGCCTCGGATTCCGGCACGAGGGCCTGCGGATCACGGCAGACAACGTCAACCCGCACGGGCGCGGGCTGGGTTCCTCGGCTTCGGCTGTGGTGGCGGCCGTCAGCGCCGCCAATGCCCTGGTTCCGGAGGCGTCCCGGCGCGGCCGGGACTGGATCCTGCAGCTCACCAGCGAGATGGAAGGCCACCCGGACAACGTTGCACCCGCCATTTTCGGCGGACTGGCGCTGTCATGGCAGGACAGTGACCAGTACAGCAGCACATGCGCGTCCGTTGCCGCCTCGGTGATCCCTGTGGTCGCCGTACCTGACTATGAGCTCTCGACGGAGGCTGCCCGGGCACTCCTGCCCGCTTCGGTGGGCCACCATGCAGCAGCCATGAACTCCGGCCGCGCCGCCCTGCTGATCCACGCACTGACCGCCAGCCCGGAATTCCTGCTTGCCGGCACCGAGGACTACCTGCACCAGAGCTACCGCGCCCAGGCCATGCGGCCCAGCGCAGAGCTGATTGCCGCACTGCGCCGGGCAGGGCATGCGGCCGTCGTATCCGGCGCGGGACCCACCGTTCTGGTACTGGCCAACGGGGAAGCGGAGGCCCGTGAGGTAGTGCAGTTCATCGACGCCCACACCGCAGGCAACACGCCGGAAGTGGGCTGGCGTGTGATGAAGCTGGCCGTGGACGTTGAAGGTGCTAAAGTGGAAGTGCACCGGCGGTAAATACGCAGGCGGTAAATTAGTAACCGTTGTAAGACCGCGATGTTGGCCACGTAGCCTCTCTCATCTTTCACTGCGCGATATTTTCCGGTGCCACCTGCTTTCGGTCTGACGCAGGAATCAGCAGAATTGCTCTGCCCCCTTAAACGTCAGCCCGCCGTTCCTCATTTCTCGGATCGTGCATGGTGAAGCAGTATCCGGCCCTGCTGGCCGAAATCATCCGGCAAGGCCGAAATCCCGGCTGCAAATCTGAACTGCAGCCCAGATCAAATCACCGCGTCCAGCTCTTAGCCTGGACGCCGTCGAGGGGGAAGGATCCTTCGTGACCGAAACCACTGAGCTGTCTCCGGCTGTGGATACATCTTCTGCTGCCGAATCAACGGCAGCACCCGCCAAGAGCAGCGGCCTTGCAGGCCTCAAGCTCGCCCAGCTCCAGGCCCTCGCCAGCCAGCTGGGCATCTCCGGCGGTTCCCGCATGCGCAAGGGTGATCTGGTCACGGCCATTTCCGCCCACCGCGCAGGCACCCCGGTAAGCAAGGCTCCGGCCCGTGCTGCCGAAAAGGCGAGCGACAACGGCACTGTTTCCCACGCAGCCGCCCCGGCAGCGGCGCCCGCCGCCGACGACGAGTCCCTGGCAAGGGAAAACGCCGCCCAGGAAAGCCCCCGTGCCCGCCGCGGCCGCAGCCGCCGTGCAGGCAGCGACGGCGTCGTTACGGCGCCCGCCGCTGAGGCACCCGCCGCCGCGGTTGAAGCCCCCGCGGTTTCCACCGACTCCGGCGCCCGGGAATCCGCCACTGCGGAATCCGCCGTCTCCGGTACGGAATCCGGTGACCGCACGCGGCAGCCGCGCACCCGCAACCGCCGCCGCAGCGAAGCGGCAGCCCAGGGCGGCGAGGCCGCTGGCCAGAACGCCGTCGAGGCCCAGGCTGAACAGCCCGCCACTGAACAGCGCACTGAACAGCGTGAACAGCGCACCGAGCAGCGCGAGCAGCGCACGGAACAGCGCGAACAACGCACTGAACAGCGTGAGCAGCGCGAACAGCGCACTGAGCAGCGCCAGGCCGAGCCCAGCGAAGACGGCCAGCGCCGCGACACCCGCACCCGTGGC
>JBKPJW010000122.1:0-1070 GCA_046730875.1 Actinomycetota bacterium
GAAGTCCGCGGCCGCCAGCGACGTGACGCGCTCCCACAGCTCGCCCCGCCAGCCGCACGTACAGGCTCCGCGCCAGCCGATAATCTCCCGGTCCGGGACTACTTCGTAGTCGGGCAGCATCTTGTCCGGCTTGTAGCGGCCGGTGATGCCCTGGACGAGCATTCCTTCTCCCGATGATGATGCGGAGAGCCGCCCGTCCGGTGCTACGGCGGCCGCCCAGCCCTCGTGTTGTTCGTTGTCGTTCGATACCCAGCCCCTGCCCACGCACCCTTCTGTCAGGAAATCCTGACAGTCAGTGTGTCAGGGACCGCGGACAAAAACCGCAGCACTAGGGAAAGGGTGGCCGGAGGATATCCGGCAGGCCGATGTCCGTCGGGGACAGTTCGGGCCGTGCCCGGAGCAGGCGGAGCGGGTGCCGGAAGGACCGGCCTGACCAGGCGGTGTCGACGGAGACTTCCACGACCACGGGTTCCACCAGGGTCAGCGCGACCGGTTCCTTGTCGCGGTTGAACCGGTCCAGGGCGGTGCCGTTCACGGTGGCGGGCCATGGATGGATTGCCCGGGGCGGTTTCAGCCAGCGTGCCAGCTCGCGGGCGGCCGCTGTTTTCAGGGGGGCGGAGCGGCCGACGATCCGCAGTTCACCGTCCAGGACCAGGCCCGCTACGACCTCGGCGGGCCGGGTGATCGGTCCGATGACCGCCCCGCAGACGACTTCCATGGTTTCCCGGCGCTTGAGCTTCAGCCAGTTCCTGGCTCCCGGGGTGTAGGGCTGGTCGTTGTCTTTGATGTTCCCTGTCAAGTCGAACGTGTTGAAGCTATGTGGGTAGGCTCGATCTCGATCTCGAACGGGCCCCGCGGCCGGCAAATGCCTGTGGACACGGACAAGGTCTTTGAACCTGATCGATCCGCCGGTTTAGAGTGTAGAACTTCCAAGGGGTGCCTCTAGGAGGGTGTAATTTTGGGGCACACCGTTTGAGGGCCAGGTTCGTGCGCCCTGGGCGCGTCACGTTGTCGCCGCTCCTGTGCAGCGGCGACAACGCGACGGCCAGCAGTCTCGGTTCCCATGCACG
>JBKPJW010000123.1:0-2809 GCA_046730875.1 Actinomycetota bacterium
TCACTACCGTGCAGCCATTGCCCTGAATCGTTGCCGTATGGATGATGGGGGCATGACTGTGCAGGATGCTCCGGCAGTGCAGGCCCTCGCCGCGCGGCTGAGTCCCGGATTCACTTTGGGAGTCGCCTCCGCGGCTTTCCAGATCGAGGGGAGCCTGGCCGCCGGCGGCCGCGGGCCCTCCGGCTGGGACGCATTCGCCGAGAAACCGGGGAACATCCTGCACGGGCACTCCCCCGCCGTCGCCTGCGACCACTACAACCGCGCGGCGGAGGACATCGGGCTCATGCGCGAGCTCGGGATCGACTCCTACCGTTTCTCGATCTCGTGGCCGCGGATCCAGCCTGAGGGCACCGGGCGCTTCAACACGGCCGGCCTGGACTTCTACGACCGCCTGATCGATCAGCTGCTCGCCGCCGGCATCTCCCCCATGGCCACCTTGTACCACTGGGACACTCCCCTCCCCCTTGAGCACCGGGGCGGTTGGATGAACCGCACGACGGCGGAGCGCTTTGCCGAGTACAGTGCGGCCGCGGGCAGGCGGTTCGGCGACCGGGTGGCGCAGTGGGTGACACTGAACGAACCCGCCTCCGTCACTTTCAACGGCTATGCCCTGGGCGTCCACGCCCCCGGCCACGATCTGATGTTCGATGCCCTGCCGTCGGTGCACCATCAGCTCCTTGGCCACGGCCTGGCGGTGCAGGCGCTGCGGGCGGAGGGCGTCACCGGCGCCGTCGGCGTCACGAACCTGCACTCTCCCGTCAGGCCGGCTTCCGGCTCGGTGACGGACCGGCTGCTCGCCCGGGTGTTCGACCTCGTGCTGAACCGTCTCTACGCCGACCCGATCCTCCTGGGCCGCTATCCGAAGCTGCCGCTGATCGCCCGGCCGTGGTTTCGCTCGCTTGGACGAATCAGCGATGCGGACCTCGCCACGATTCACCAGCCGCTGGATTTCTACGGAGTGAACTACTACTACCCCGTGAAGGTGGCCTCGGGGCACGGCACCACCAACACCCCGGTCGGAACAGCGAAGGCTCTGCGGAAGGTTCCCTTCCATCTGGCCGGGTTCCCGGAGTACGGCCTCACGGGATTCGGCTGGCCGGTGGCGCCGGACCACCTGGGCGTCCTGCTCCGGGAACTGAAGGACAGGTACAGCGGGTCTCTGCCGCCGCTGTATATCACCGAGGGCGGGGCAAGCTTCCCGGAGCCCGACCACGTCACCGGCCCCATCCCCGACGCCGGGCGGATCAGCTATCTGGCCTCGCACCTCAGCCAGGCAGTCGAGGCCACGTCCCCCGGCGGGATCGCCCACGGCGTCAACTTGCTCGGCTACTACGTTTGGACGCTCATGGACAACTTCGAATGGGCGGCGGGTTATTCACAGCGCTTCGGCCTGGTGCACGTGGATTTCAAGACGCTCCGGCGCACGCCAAAGGCCTCGTACTACTGGTATCAGGCTCTCGCGCGGGCCAGAAGGACCTCAGTCCCGCCGCTGCCGTGACTACTGGTCGCGGTTTGCCCGGTTGATGCGTTTGGCACGCTCGATCTCCTGGCGGAAGTGCTTCTTCGCCCATATCACTCCGACGACCACCGCAACAACGATCAGCAGAAAAATGAACCAGCCCATGGTGAGCTCCTTTCCCCTCCAGTAAAGGTATCAGGAACTTAAAAGGAACAGCCCCGCTGCAAGTGCAGCGGGGCTGTTCCTTTTCCTCTGTTCAGCTTGCCTGGCGGCCGGCTGATCAGTGGTGAAGCATCAGATCAGCAAGTAATTACTTGACGATCTTGGTGACGCGTCCCGAACCAACGGTGCGGCCGCCTTCGCGGATAGCGAAGCCGAGGCCCTCTTCCATTGCGATCGGCTGGATGAGCGCAACGGTCATCTCAGTGTTGTCGCCGGGCATAACCATTTCCGTGCCTTCCGGCAGGGTGATAACGCCGGTTACGTCCGTGGTGCGGAAGTAGAACTGCGGGCGGTAGTTGGAGTAGAACGGGTTGTGACGCCCGCCTTCGTCCTTGGAGAGGATGTAGACGTTAGCCTCGAAGTCGGTGTGCGGGGTGATGGAACCCGGCTTGACGACAACCTGGCCACGCTCGACATCGTCGCGCTTCAGACCGCGGAGCAGGAGGCCACAGTTCTCGCCGGCCCATGCTTCGTCGAGCTGCTTGTGGAACATCTCGATACCGGTAACCGTGGTCTTCTGGACCGGGCGGATGCCGACGATCTCGACCTCGGAGTTGATCGCAAGGGTTCCACGCTCGGCGCGGCCCGTAACAACGGTGCCACGGCCGGTGATCGTGAAGACGTCTTCGATCGGCATCAGGAAGGGCTTGTCACGGTCACGTACGGGGTCCGGAACCGAGTTGTCGACAGCTTCCATGAGCTCTTCGATGGACTTGACCCACTCCGGGTCGCCTTCCAGAGCCTTCAGGCCCGAAACGCGGATGACCGGAGCCTCGTCGCCATCGAAGCCCTGCGAGCTGAGCAGCTCACGAACTTCCATTTCGACGAGGTCGAGGAGTTCTTCGTCATCAACCATGTCAGCCTTGTTCAGCGCGACCAGCAGGTAGGGAACGCCAACCTGGCGGGCGAGCAGAACGTGCTCACGGGTCTGAGCCATCGGGCCGTCAGTGGCGGCAACCACGAGGATTGCACCGTCCATCTGAGCAGCGCCGGTGATCATGTTCTTGATGTAGTCAGCGTGACCCGGAGCGTCTACGTGTGCGTAGTGGCGCTTCTCGGTCTGGTACTCAACGTGGGAGATGTTGATGGTAATGCCGCGCTGACGCTCTTCGGGAGCAGAGTCAATCG
>JBKPJW010000124.1:0-3066 GCA_046730875.1 Actinomycetota bacterium
GCGGCCGCCCACACCACCGGCCTCGACGCAGAGGCCCTGCTGCACCCCTGGCTGTTCGAACACGCCCTCCCGCCGCTCCCGCAGCCAGCACCGCCCCGGCTCTGAGGGGAGGACTGTTCTGCCCGAAGCCCTAGGGCAGGACCGTGACGGCGACGGCGGCCACGAGGTCCGCGGGCAGGCCCGTCTCTGCGGGCGCCAGATCCCGCAGACCGGCATTCCCGTCCACGTCCGGGCCCAGCACGTCGAGGGTGTCGGGGGCCGTCTGCAGCCCCGTGCCCAGCATCTTGAGCCATGCCTCCTTGCGCGCCCACAGGCGTGCCCGGCCGCGCAGCAGCGAGGTGCCGTCCAGTCCGGCGAGGTGCAGCCGTTCCGCCGCGGTCAGCACCACGTCGTCGAAGCCGTCGAAGTCCGCCCGGGCCGGATCCTCGACGTCGACGCCCAGGTGCAGGCCCGGGTCCGGGTCCACGACCCCGGCCAGAAGCGTCCAGCCGGCGGTGCGGGACAGGCTGAGCAGAAGCGGTGCCGCCGCCCCCTGCAGCAGGTAGCCGGGCCGGCCGTGTGAGATATCCGTGCCGGTGCCGCACCGTGGACAGCTGTACCAGGCGGTGAGGTCCGACGCCGGAACGCCCAGCAGATCGGCGGCGAACCGGCGCTGGGCGATCCGGCCGGCAAGAAAAACCTGCCGGGTCCGGGGGGTCATGGCCCGGGCCCGCTCCAGCTCCGCGGGGTCCAGCAGGGAACGCGCGTCGCGGTCCAGGTCCGACTCGGCTGCCGCCCTGAACCGGGAGACGCCCGCGGCGCCGTCGACGTCGGGAACGCCAAAGGGCGGGCAGGCACGCACAACAAGGTGTGATGCCATGACCCGCCCCTTTCAGCTCATCAGCGCTGTCACCAGCGCAGTTCTCAGCGCTGCACCGCTCCGAAGCGTTCGTGGGCAGCGGCAACGGCACCCTCACGCGCCGCTGAGGCCTCGTCAGCTGTCAGTGTGCGGTCGTTGGCGCGGAAGCGCAGGCTGAACGCCAGCGACTTCTTGCCCTCCTCGATGCCCTTGCCCGCGTAGACGTCGAACAGTGCGACGTCCTCGAGCAGCTCGCCCGCGCCTTCACGCAGTGCGGTGAGCACCTCTTCTGCCGGGACGTCCTGCGGCACCACGAGGGCCACGTCCTGGGTAGCCACGGGGTATGTCGAGATGTGCCGGGCCACGATCACGTCGGCAGCAGCCTCGAAGAGGGCATCGGCATTCAGTTCCAGCGCCACGGAGCGGGCCGGCATGTCATGTGCCGCCAGCAGCTTCGGGTGCAGCTCGCCGGCGTAGCCCACCACTTCGCCGGTGCGCAGTTCAAGCTGCGCTGCCCGGCCCGGGTGGAACGCCTGGTGCCGGCCCTGGGCGACCAGGAGTTCGACGCCGAGCACGTCGCCGGCGATCCGGGCAATGTCCACCGCGTCCGCCCAGTCCCAGGCCCGCGGGGTGTGGCCCGGGGCGGCAGGAGAGTCGTGCCCGGTGAGCACGGCGGCGAGGTGCAGCGGCTGGTCCGGGACGCCGTCGTACAGGGCATCCAGTACCTCGTCGCTGGGCTTGACGCCGAGCGGCGGAATCGTGGCGGTGCCAAGCTGTTCGCCAGGCAGGAACACGAGCCCGGTTTCGAAGAGGGCGAGGTCGCGGAAGCCGCGGGAGTGGTTGCGCTTGGCTACCTCCATCAGGCCCGGCAGGATGGAGGTCCGCAGGAAGCCGTGCTCCTCGCTGATCGGGTTGGCCAGCTTGAGGGCCCTGCTCTCCGCGCCCTCGGCCGGGACGCCAAAGGTGTCATTGGCGGCCTTGGAGACGAACGGGTAGCTCAATATCTCGGTGAGTCCGGCGTCGGCGAGGGCCTGGATCAGGCGGCGGCGCTGCTGCTGGACGCGGGTCAGGCCACGGCCTGGCGGCGCCACGGGCAGGGTCGCCGGGATCTGGTCGTAGCCGACCAGGCGGGCGATTTCCTCGGTGAGGTCGTCCTTGGTTTCGAGGTCGCTGCGCCAGCTCGGTGGGGTCACCGTGTAGCCGTTGCTTTCCTTGGCAACGACGGCGCCGAGGTCTTCGAGCGAGGACAGGATCTGTTCCTCGGTGAAGTCGATCCCGATCCGTGCTGCCGGGTACTCTGCGGGCAGTTCGATGGTGACGGCGTCGGGCGCGGTCCCGACGTCGGTGCCGGCCTCGTCGGCCGTTCCGCCGGCGAGTTCGACCAGCAGGTCCACCACGCGCTGGGCGGCAACATCGGCCACCTGCCAGTCCACGCCGCGTTCGAAGCGCTTGGACGCCTCGGACGGCAGCTTGTGGCGGCGGCGGGCGCGAGCGATCGAGACTTCGTCGAAGTGCGCGGCCTCAACCAGGACGTTCGTGGTGGCGTCCGAGACCTCGGTGTGGGCGCCGCCCATGACGCCGGCGATTCCGATGGGGCCGGATTCATCCGTGATCAGCAGATCCTCGACGTCGAGCGTGCGCTCCTTGGCGTCCAGGGTGGTGATCTTCTCTCCTGCGGTGGCACGCCGGACGACGATGTCGCCGGCCAGCTTGTCCAGGTCATAGCAGTGGTTCGGCTGCCCGAGCTCGAGCATGACGTAGTTGGAGATGTCCACCGGCAGGGAGATGGACCGGATCCCGGCCAGCCGGAGCCTGGAGGCCATCCACGGCGGGGTGGGCCGGGTAGCATCGACGTCGCGGACGGTGCGGGCCACAAAACGGTCGCAGCCGGGCTTGCCGTAGATGGGGGCGTCGTCGTTGAGCTTGACACCGTAGCCGCCGGACAGCGCCACCGGGGCCTTAACCTTGGACGCCGGGTCCGTGAACACGGTTCCGGTGGCGTGCGCGTATTCACGGGCCACACCGCGGATGGAGAACGCATAGCCGCGGTCCGGCGTCACATTGATCTCGGCCGCCTGGTCGTAGAGGCCCAGCAGCTCCATGGCGTCCGTGCCGATTTCCGGATCCAGCCCGATCCGGGACAGCACCAGGATGCCGTCGTGGTCCTCACCGATGCCCAGTTCGCGCACGGAAGCGATCATGCCGGCGGAGAGGTGCCCGTAGGTTTT
>JBKPJW010000125.1:0-1354 GCA_046730875.1 Actinomycetota bacterium
CTCTGTTGACGACCGAGGCTTCGGACGGCCTCGCCGTTACGGCCGTCATGGTCGATTCCGAATCAGCTCGGAATACGATCCTTGATTCCGGAAGTGACGCCCAAGTTATCGCAGATAGGGCTGTTAACGCCTTTAGGGCCACACCCACGGTCGGTTTCTAGGCGGCACATGCAGTCCTAGTAGCGTCGCGCTGAGGGAACCGGTAATCGACGGAGAACAGGAAGTCCTCAGCGGCCATCAGGCAGCTTTGATCTAAGTTCTTCTGCACGGGAAGCGATGGCCTGACGCTGGTCCCGGGTGAATCTTCTAACCTGCAGGTCGAGGACTACCCTGCTGCCCAGCTCTCCCACACCCAACAGCTGACCCACGCGACGCCTTGCTTCGGCCACGTCCTCTGAATCGTCAAGTATCTGGAAGACCTCGTCACGCCGATCCATCGCCTGCACCAGGGCGTCGAGGATCATCAATTCATCCCTAGTATGCCGCTCATCCTCATCCATGCGGTGATTCTTGCACGACGGAAGCCATTGGGGCATCGCGTCCAGTTGGGGATCCTTCACCAGACTGCTCAGTTGAACCGAGGACCGAAGGCTATGGCATCCAGAGCATTGCCGCTATGGTTGCGCTTTGAGGGACAGGATGCTGCTGATCATGTGCGGGACGACAGAGGTTACCGCGCCGTGCTGGTCTATAAGCTGAAGTCCGACTGACGGAAGGCTGGCGCCATGCGGAAACTGATCTACGGCATGAACCTGACCCTGGACGGCTACATCGCCGCGGCCGGCGACGACATCGGCTGGAGCGGGCCGAGCGACGAACTGTTCCAGTGGTGGCTCGACCAGGAGCGGGCGAGCGGCCTGACGCTGTACGGGCGCAAGCTCTGGGAGACGATGAGCTCCTACTGGCCGACCGGCGACCAGCAGCCCAACGCCACCCCGGCGGAGATCGACTTCGCACGGAACTGGCGGGACACGCCGAAGGTGGTGTTCTCCTCGACGATCGACAAGGTCGACTGGAACACCCGCCTGGTCACCGGCGACGCGATCGCCGAGATCACCCGGCTCAAGGCCGAGGACGGCGGCCCGATGACCATCGGCGGTGCAACGCTGGCCGGGGCTGCCATGCGGGCCGGGCTGATCGACGAGTACGCCTTGGCCACCCACCCCGTCCTGGCGGGCAGCGGCACGCCGTTCTTCACGGCGCTGGACAGCTGGGTGAACCTGAACCTGGTGGAGACGCGGACGTTCCCCGGCGGCGTGGTGCTGACCCGGTACGAGACGAGGCGATGAGCACGGGACTTCGGTGACGGCGGCCGTGCGCTGGACCCGCCGACGATGGCGACACGGGTGATCAC
>JBKPJW010000126.1:0-10529 GCA_046730875.1 Actinomycetota bacterium
GCCCAGCCCTATGCCGTGAGATCGCCAATGACGATTCTTGCCCCCGGCCTGGTGATCTTCACTGTGGCGCTGTGCGTCACCCTTCTCGGGCAGCACCTGGCGCGCATGTCCAGCAGCCGCCTGCTGCTGGCCGCCTCGGGCACCGCACCGTCGGCGAAGGAGGCCACCCGTGTCTGAGGGCCTGATCATCGAGGACCTGCACCTCGTGCTCTCCGGCAGGGCGCTGTCCGGCAGGGCAGCGACCCGGGAAGCGCCGACGGCGCGCCCGCTGCTCTCCGGCGTCGGCCTGTCCGTCGCCCCGGGCGAGTTTGTGGCCCTCGTGGGCGCCTCGGGAAGCGGCAAGACGATGACCGCGCTGTCCGTCCTGGGACTGCTACCGCCCCGGATCCACGTCCAGTCCGGCTCCATCCGGCTGGGCGGGACGGACCTCCTGAAGGCCGATGACAAGGAGCTCAACCGGATTCGCGGCCGCCGTTTGGGCATGCTGTACCAGCAGCCCAAACGGATGTTCAATGCCCGAATGACCATCGGCAGCCACCTCGCCGAGCCGCTGAAGCTGCACCGCGGAATGCGCGGACGCCAGGCCAGGGAACGGGCGCTGGAACTGCTTGCCGACGCCGGCTTCGATGATCCGGCCCGGTGTGCCAGGGCCTATCCGCACCAGCTGTCGGGCGGCATGGCCCAGCGGGCCATGCTGGCCCTGGCCATGGCAGGCCAGCCGGAGCTCTTGCTCGCGGACGAGCCAACATCCGCGTTGGACAAGGTGCTGGAGCGGCAGATCCTGGGCCTGATTGACACCCAGAGGCGCCAGCACGGACTGGGGGTCCTCTACATCACCCACGATCTCGCCACGGTGTCTGCGTTCGCTGACCGGGTAGTGGTGATGGACGGCGGCCGGGTCCAGGAATCAGGCCCGGCCAGGACTGTCCTCGACTCACCCCGGACCACGTTCACCAGAGACCTCCTGGCGGCCTCGGCCCTGACGGCAGCGCGGACCCCGGCAGTCGGGACTCCGGCCGGGACTCCGGTCCGGACCCCGGTCTGGATTCCGGTCCAGTCGCTGCTGCAGACCCCGGCGGCGCGGACTCCCGCGGCGGGCACCTCGGCGAACACCCCGAGGACGGGGACCCCGCTGCGGACTTCGGTCCGCCTTCCGGTCCGCCGGCCCGTAGCCTCCGCGGCCGAGTCCGCGGCACCGCGCACAATTCTGACACTGGACGAAGTCACCAAGCGGTTTTCCTCCAACGGGCGGGGCGCCCGGCCGGCCCTGGCAGGAGTTTCGCTCAGCCTTCGGGAGGGTGAGATCCTTGGCGTGCTAGGCCAGTCCGGCTCCGGGAAGAGCACCCTGGCGCGGCTGCTCGTCGGGGTGGAGACCCCGGACCGCGGCAGCATCACCAGGTCAATTCGCACGGGGGATGGCGGCGCCGGTGAGGTCGGAACGGCCGTGCAGCTGGTCTTCCAGGAACCGCACGATGCCTTCGATCCGCGCATGGCACTGCGCGCCAGCCTTGAAGCGCCGTTGCTGCGGCGCCGGGACTGCACACCCGACCAACGCCGGGATCTCATCCACAAGACCGTTCGGGATGTTGAACTGGAGCCGGACCTGTTGGACCGGTACCCGGGCCAGTGCTCGGGAGGCCAGCTGCAGAGGCTGACGATTGCCCGGGCGCTTCTTCTTGACCCGGCGGTGTTGATCTGCGACGAGGCCACCTCAGCGCTGGACGCGGTCACGCAGCGAAAGGTCCTGGATCTGCTGCTGCGCCTGCACAGCGACCGCCGGCTTTCCCTGATCATGATCTCGCACGACATGAACCTCATCCGGTACATGAGCCACCGCGTGGCTGTGCTGTATCAAGGCGCCCTGGTGGAGCTGGCACGCACCACTGACTTCTTTGCGAACCCGTCGCACGGGCACAGCAGACAGCTTGTTGCCGCGGCGCGCCCGGAGCCGCGGGCAGCCGCTACCACCCAGGATCCGGCGGCCCTCCAACCCCAGGCTTCCCCGGCACTGGACCTCGTCGGCAGCCCGGACGCCTGAGGAGGCAGCCGATCGATGCGATACCTGCCTGAAACGCGCACCCTGCTCGGCGCGCAGCTTGTTTTCAACCTCGGCTTCTACGCCGTGATTCCCTTCCTTGCCGGCGCCATGAGCGGGGACTACGGCTTGGACGCCGCCGCCGTCGGGCTTGTCCTTGGCGCCCGGACGTTCAGCCAGCAAGGGATGTTCCTGGTCGGCGGCCTCGTGGCCGACCGGTGGGGCGCCCGGCGGGCCATCCTCATTGGCTGCCTCGTTCGCATCTCCGGTTACGGGGCACTGGCGGCAGCATCGAATTTCAGTCTGTTCCTCCTCGGGGCGGTGCTCACCGGCGCCGGGGGAGCCCTGTTCTCGCCGGCACTTGAGTCCCGGTTGTCCCACGCGGACCGCGTGAGCGAGGACTCCGGGCCGGACGGAGGGAAGAAGGGCCGATGGTCCGTTTTTGTCTGGTTGGCGGTCACCGGGGAAATTGGTGCGCTGCTCGGCCCGGTGCTGGGAGCGTCCCTGCTGGGCTGGGGTTTCGACGCTGCGCTGGCCCTTGGGATAGGAATCTTCAGCGCCGTGACGGTGCTGCTGTGGTTCCGCCTCCCGGTCAATGCACCCAGCAAGCTGCCACCAGCGGGAGTCTCAGCACCGGAAGCCCCGCGGGACGGGCCACGAGCGGCACTCGGGTGCCTGCGGAACCGGCGCTTTGTCCTATTCTGCGTGCTGGCCAGCACCAACATGCTGGCCTATAACCAGCTTTACTTCGCCGTTCCGCTCGAGCTCGGCCGGCGCGGGCTGGATGATTCGTGGCTGGCCGTGCTCTTCCTGCTGGCATCCGTCCTGACCCTGGTCCTGCAGCTGCCGGTCTCGGCCGTCGGCCACCGGCTGGGTCCGGGCCGGGCGCTCCCGGCTGGCTTCGTGCTCCTCGGCGCCGCATTCGCTGCGGCCGCGCTGACCTCCGGGCACGCCGGGTCATCCGGAAACTCCGTAGTTCCGCTGGCAGGCGCCATTGCCCTCCTGATTTTGGGCCACATGCTCCTCACCCCGACCATCCTGTCCCTGATTCCGAAATTTCTCCCCGCCGAAGCAACGTCAGGGCGGGGCGCCTACTACGGTCTGGCGGCGAGCTGCGGCGGCACGTCCGTGCTGATCGGCAACGCCGTGATGGGCCAGGTGCTGGACCTCACCGATCGGCTGAACTGGTGGCCGGGCACGCCCTGGGTCCTGCCCGTCCTGCTCGCATTGCTGGCCGCGCTGGCACTGCCCCGGGTCCTGCCAACGAAGGCAGGGCCTGTGCCGGCCCCCCACTTGGCTGCAAAGTAGCTGGCCGCAAAGTGACTGGCCGCAAAATGATGGCGCGGTCCACCCGCCGGACGGCGTGACGCAGGGATCCACGCGCAATGGTGTACGTTGGCTTCCCGTCAGAACAAAACACAGGAATGAGAGTCATCTCAGTGGCAACCGCTCATGACGCTTTGAAGGATGGCATCATCCTGGGGCCGGCTGGTCCATGCTCCGTCTGAAACGCCTGGCCGTTTTAGGCCTGTTCGCATTCTGTGTCATCACCGGGTTCCTCTTGTGGGCACTTCCCCTGGCCGGCGCGGAGTCCCGCGGGGCGCATTCCCCGCCGCCACGAGCGGAGGCGAAACTCGAAGTGCTGCCCGGCGACAGCATCCACGCCGTGAGCATCACCCGGCGCGCGGATGCAAAGTGGCTTGTCCAGGCAGCGGCGCAGACCGGCATCCCCGCCCGCGCGCTCCAGGCCTACGTGGCCGCGGCCGGCACGGCGAACCTCTCCGATCCGACGTGCGGTATCGGCTGGAACACTGTGGCAGCCGTCGGCTTCGTCGAATCCGGCCACGGAACTCACGGTGGGGAAGGCCTGACGGCCGCCGGCCAGGCGAGCAGGCCGATTATCGGACCAAGCCTCAACGGCGACGGATTCGCCGCCATTGCCGATACGGACGCCGGCGCACTGGACGGCGACGCGCGCTGGGACCACGCCGTGGGACCGATGCAGTTCATTCCCTCCACCTGGCAGCTCGCCGGACGGGACGGGAACGGGGATGGCGAAGCGGACCCGTTCAACATCGACGACGCCGCGCTATCAGCCGCGTCGTACCTGTGCGCCCACGGCCGCGATCTCACCACTGCAGGCGGCTGGACCGACGCCATCTACTCCTACAACCAGTCCGATTCCTACGTGGAGCAGGTGCGCGTCCAGGCGACTACTTACGCGGCGCTGTCGGGACCACCCGGATAGCTCCGGGCTGGTCGGTACTGCATTGCGATGACGCGCTCATGAGGGGCACGCGGCGCTGTCAGGGCAGAATGGAGGGCATGACCCTTACGACATTCGCCCTCGTACGCCATGGCCAGACGGACTGGAATGCCCAGCGCCGGCTCCAGGGATCCACCGACATTCCGCTGAACGACGTCGGCCGCGGCCAGGCGCGCGACGCCGTCGGCGTCCTGGCCGGCTACGAGTGGGACGCGATCGTGTCATCGCCGCTGAGCCGTGCCGCGGAAACGGCCGACACGATTGCCGCCGGGCTGGGGCTCGGCGACGTCCGGCGCGTGCCCGAGCTTACCGAGCGCAGCTTCGGACCCGCGGAGGGCCTGCAGGCCGGCCCCGAACTGGACGCACTGCGCATTCCCGGCGGTTTCCGCGGCGCCGAGAGCGAGGACGAGGCGGCCTCCCGCGGGCTGGCCGCCCTGGAAGCGCTGGCCGAGGAGTTCCACGGCAGCCGCGTCCTCGTCGTCGCTCACGGCACCCTCATCAGGGTGAGCCTCAGCCGCGCCCTTGGCAGCACTCTGGACAGCGTCGAGAACGCCGTGCTCAACCTGGCCCACCACCACGCCGTTGATGGCTGGCAGCTCGAATACTTCAACGGCGAGCGGGTAGTGGCTGCGGTCCAGGGCTGATTATCCTGATTCCGCGCCGGACGGCGTTTAGGTAAGTCGTTCCCCGGTCACGCGGGCCAGGTGGTCCACCAGTTCGCTCTGGAATCCGTGATCGTAGGCGGCACGGTGTGCTTTTTCGCGGTGCTGATGGTACCAATACCCGCCACTCGTGAGTGCCTCCGGGTCGTCACTGGTGGCGAGCCATTCCTGCGTGAGGTGACCGAGCCGCAGGTCGTCCGGGGCGCTGCTGCCGCCCATCTTTGTGGGCACCCAGCCCGGATCGACAGCGTTGCTGAGAACGTCCGGCCAAAACCGGGCAACGGCCGCGGCGAGGGCGGTGACGTAGAGCTTGCTATCCGAGTAGGACACGCCGTGTCCCTGGCCCGTCCAGTCGATGCCGGCCAGAGACGCACGGCCGCCGCGGTGCATGCCGCTGCTGAGGTAGATCAGCCGGCGCGGACGCTGGATGAGGGCGGTGAGCAGGTAGGGGGCGACGACGTTGACCTGAAGGATGTGTGCGCCGTGGAGCACCCCGGCGTTGTGAATGACGGCGTCTATAGGGCCGCCGCGGTTCACCTGACCGGCGAGGTCGCGCGTTTGCTCGATGTCTGACAGGTCGCCGACGACGCTGGTCGCACCGCGGTCAACGAGATCCTGTACCGCGCCCAGGCGCTCGACGCTGCGTGCGTGCACGATGACATGGTGGCCTTCCTCGACGAGCGTCTGTGCGGTAGCCCGTCCGAGTCCGTCGGCGGAGCCGGTGATGAAAATCCGCGCCATCACTCCTCCTTCGCTAAGGAATTGTCCCGCTAAGGGATTGTCTGTGGTTGTTCCCGCTCGTGAAGCACTGGTCCAGCCCCATTATGGCCTCCTGCGTTCAGTGCGGTCCGGCGAATGGGGGCCGGGCCTCACGTGGCGGATTCCGTGATTTCCTTGCGCGCCGTGGCCGGGAGCTCCTACCGTGTAGTCCCGCTGATCTGATGAGGATCACTGACTTAAGGCGGCATTATGCAAAAGGACACCGTTTTCGCGCCTGCTACTGCAATCGTCACCGGCTCGGATTCAGGCATTGGGCGAGCGACAGCCGTTGAGCTCGCCCGATCCGGATTGAACATCGGAATAACCTGGCACACTGATCAACAGGGGGCAGAAAAGACAGCGGACGAGGTCCGCGGCCTCGGACAGAGGGCTGTGGTGCGGCACCTGGACACGACCGACATCCGGGGCGCGGCAGCAGTCATCGATTCGCTGGCCGAGGAGCTCGGGGGACTGGACGTCTTCATCAACAACGCCGGCACCGGCGACGGGACCAGGTTCCTTGACCTGGACATCCAAACGTGGACGCGGACGCTTGACACCAACCTCAACGGCGCCTTCGTCTGTATGCAGTCCGCTGCCCGTCGCATGGTCAAAGCGGGCACCGGCGGCCGCATCATTGCCGTCACCAGTGTCCACGAAACACAGCCGCGGGTAGGTGCCTCCGCCTACGATGCCTCGAAGCACGGACTGGGCGGGCTTATCAAGACCATCGCCCTGGAACTCGCGGAGTTTGGCATCACGGCCAACAGCGTGGCCCCGGGCGAGATCGCCACACCCATGACCGGGCAAACGGATCAGGACCCCACCACGACGGATCGGCCGGGCATTCCCCTTGGAAGGCCCGGGGACGCCCGGGAGGTTGCCGCCGTCATCGCATTCCTGGCATCTCCCGCTTCGAGCTACGTCACGGGAGCCTCCTGGGCGGTGGACGGGGGAATGCTGCAGATGGGCCCGCAGGCCGGTTCGCACATCACCGGACATTCCTGGCGAAGCACCTGACCGCAGCGGCAAATATTTAGACCGAGACACGTCGATAGCCCCGCGCAGCTTGTTTGCTGTTGTCTTCGATTCCGGCAGCCGTCCATAATGTCCATGTGGGGATGGCGCTGCTCTTCGGTGTCGTGACTTCCAGTGCCTTGCTGCTGGGGGCCCTCGTGGGTGTGCGTTTCGAGTTGCCCAAGCGCGTTCTGGCGATGATCCTGGCCTTCGCGGCGGGTGCGCTGATTACCGCCCTGACCTTCGAATTATTTCAGGATGCCTACGAGCGCGGCGGAATTTGGCTCGCAGCGACCGGCCTCTTCATCGGTGCCGTGGTGTTCACCGTCTTGAGCGCGCTGCTTGACCGCTGGGCACAGGCCGGCTCCCGGCCGCTACCCGCAGATGAATACCGCGGCAGCCCCAAGCTCGACACCGACGCCGCCGCCACGGGGCGGGCGCCGTCGGCGGCCTCCACGAGGGGCGCGGCGGGCCTGGCCTTGCTGGCCGCCGCCACACTTGATGGGGTGCCGGAAAACCTCGCGCTTGGTGTCTCGCTGGGCGAGGGTACCGGCGGCTTGGCGCTGCTGGCCGCAATCTTCGTTTCCAACCTGCCCGAGGCCCTGGTCGGATCAGCCTCAATGCGCAGCCAGGGCATGTCCACCTCCGCCATCATCCGGCTCTGGGGACTGTGCTCGGTGGTGCTGGTCATCGCCGTCGTGATCGGCGCAGGCCCGCTCTCCGGCAGCAACCCCGAGACGATCTCCCTGCCGCTGGCCTTCGCGGCCGGAGCGGTGATCGCCGCACTGGCGGACACCCTCATGCCGGAGGCATTCGAGCATGGGGGACCGGCTGTGGCCTTGAGTACCGCGGCCGGTTTCGTGCTCTCGTTTGTGCTGTCCCTCGCGTGAGGACCCGGAGAGGTTTCGCGGGGAGCCCCCTGACGCCGTCGAAAACTTCCGTCGACCTGGCCGGGCAGGGTCATTGGTCATGGCAGAGTAGGAGGCAATTGAGTTAGGGAGGAAACCGTGTCAGATTCGGGAAGAGCCAGGAGCAGCATGTCTGAGAACAATCCGGCGGAGCTGAACGGTGATTTGGAGCTTGAGGAATCGCCTCAAGCCCCGGAGATCACTTTCGATGAGAAATTTTACCCGGCGCGCCCCAAGGCGTTGAGGCCGGTAGCGCGCCGCCGGCAGTTCTTCGCCAATGCCCCCTTCCTGGAACTCGACGGGCGGAACAAGACCTACGTGGAGTGGCTGCGGAACCAGGCCATGCTTGGGGACGCGGAAGTCCTGGCCCGGCAGCTTTCGGGCCAGGCAAGCATGTGGCAGAACGCCTTCGCGCACCCAAACCCCAGGGCCGCCGTCGAACGGGCTTCTGTGTGGTTTACTGCCTATCCGCTGTCCTTGGTGACCGCGCCGGGGCAGTCGTATCTGGCAGCCCTGGGGGACCCCGCCTTATGGGAGGCGTTTCAGGAGATTGGCGTCAGAGCCGTCCATACCGGTCCGGTGAAGAAGGCCGGCGGTCTCCAGGGCTGGGCCGAGACTCCCAGTGTCGATGGCCATTTTGACCGCATCAGCATGGCCATTGATCCGCTCTTCGGCTCGGAAGAAGAGTTTCGGCGGATGTGCGAGGTTGCGGGCGAATATGGCGGCACGGTAATCGATGACATCGTTCCCGGGCACACGGGTAAGGGCGCAGACTTCCGCCTGGCCGAAATGAATTACCGGGACTATCCGGGCATTTATCATATGATCGACATTCCCGAGTCAGACTGGCACCTTCTCCCGGACGTTCCGGACGGCGAGGACTCGGTCAACATCAGCCCTGAGGCTGAAACGGCACTGCAAAAAGCCGGGTACATCATCGGCAGGCTGCAGCGGGTCATCTTTTATGAACCCGGCGTCAAAGAAACTAACTGGAGTGTCACCAGGGCCGTCGTGGACACGACAGGCCAAACACGCCGCTGGGTGTATCTGCACTACTTCAAGGCCGGGCAGCCATCGATCAATTGGCTCGATCCCACCTTCTCGGGCATGAGGCTGGTGGTCGGGGACGCGCTGCATTCGCTCCTCGACCTGGGCACCGGAGCCCTGCGCTTGGACGCCAACGGTTTCCTTGGTGTCGAAAAAAGCGCAGAGGAACAGCCCGGATGGTCCGAGGGTCACCCGCTGTCCGAGGCTGCCAACCAGCTAATCGGCAGTATGGTCCGCAAGGTCGGAGGCTTTTCCTTCCAGGAACTCAACCTCAGCATGGACGACATCAAGGCAACTTCCGAGACAGGTCCCGACCTGTCCTATGACTTCATCACCCGGCCCGGCTACCACCACGCGCTGGTCACCCAGGACACCGAGTTTCTGCGCCTGACGCTGCGGCTGGCCATGGAGATCGGCGTCGACCAGGCCTCACTGGTCCATGCGCTCCAGAACCACGATGAACTCACGTACGAACTTGTCCACTTTGCAACGCGGCATAAGGATGACATCTTCGAACTGGGCGGCGCGGAACTGACCGGCGCGGAACTGGCCGAACAGGTCCAGGAAACGTTGCGCGACAAATTGACCGGGACCAGCGGGCCCTATAACGCGCTGTTCACCACGAACGGCATCGCATGCACCACTGTCAGCGTCATCACCGCGGCACTCGGGATAAGTGACCTGACGGCGCTTACCGCCGAGGAAGTTGCCACCGTCAGAGAAGCACATCTTCTCCTGGCCATGTACAACGCCTTACAGCCCGGAGTCTTCGCGCTCTCGGGCTGGGACATGAGCGGCATGACCACCCTTGAGATGGAACAGGTCAAAGACCTCACTTCCCAGGGGGACACCCGGTGGATTAATCGCGGCGCGCACGACCTCATGGGAACGAACCCTGCCGCCGGCGCCTCCGCCTCCGGAATGCCTCTGGCGCGCAGCCTCTACGGTCCGCTGCCGGAGCAACTCAAGGACGAAAATTCGTTCGCGCGACGACTGCAGAGAATCCTGTCCGTCCGCGAACGCTGGGGAATCGCGACAAGCGTTCTGCTGGACGTTCCTGATGTCTCGCACCGGGGCCTGCTGGTGATGGTGCACCGGCTCGAGTCCGACAAGATCCAGGTCACGGTCCTGAATTTCTCGGGTGAAAGGATCGCCGGCAGTGTCAACTCCCTGCATCTTGAGCGCGGCGCGCAGGTCCGCGATCTGTTCACGGATGAAGGCGTCGGACACGTGGACGATCTCCACAGCTTCTTCATCGAACTTGATGCCTACCAGGGCACGGCGCTCCTCATCGAAGACTCCGCCGTCGCGGGGGACCAGGACTAGGCCAACAAGGCGGCAGGGCGGGCAGCACGGTCAGGCAAACTGCCGCGCTGCCGCTTCCTGCCCGGTCAGTTGAGGAATTCGACAGCGGCGGTCTTGAAGCCCCGGCTGCTGACGGCGTTGGTGTGGTTCCGGCCCGGTAGCCACAGGACCTCAGGGGCTGAGTTCCGCGAGGTCCGGCATGGTGGCGGCAAGGAGGTCGTTGTCTCCAGCGACGAGCAGTATGGGTCCGGCGGGTAGGGCGGCGGCGGGGTTGAAGGGCTCTGTCTGGATCTGTTCGATAAAGTCCAGCAGGGAACCGACGTCGTTGCCGGGGACCAGTTGTGCCAGCTTGAGCAACTCGGCCGTCCCGATGTCCCGGACGGTGTCGTCGGTCACTGTGCATCGGCGGGCGGCTTCGAACTGGAACCCGGCCAGCGGGTCCCTGCGGCTTGGGCCGCCCACGACCAGCCAGCGGACCAGGCCAGGATGGGCCGCGGCCAGCTCCCAGGCGAGCCGGGAGCCCAGAGAAT
>JBKPJW010000127.1:0-13479 GCA_046730875.1 Actinomycetota bacterium
CCGTATGGCTGGGACCCGACGACGGGGGAGGACGGGGTCAGTCACGGTGGAGCGGACCTCTGGGTGGCCAGCGACCTCGCGGCCCACCAGCGCGCAGGTGTCCTCCGCCACGACCACGTCCTGGGGATCGGGCAGGCCTCCACCACTCTGGTCCAGGTCACCGCCCGCCGCCATGTCGCCAAGGCCTTGGATCTCGGCACCGGCTGCGGCATCCAGACCTTTCACCTGCTGCACCATGCGGAACACGTGACCGCGACGGACATTTCCGAACGAGCATTGGCGTTCACCCGGTTCAACCTTGTGCTCAACGCCGCCGAGCTGCACCTGGATCCGGCAGACCTCGATGCCCGCGTGAGCCTCAAGCTCGGATCCCTGCTGGAGCCCGTTGCGGACGAGGAGTTCGAGCTGGTGGTGTCCAACCCGCCGTTCGTCATTACGCCCCGCAGCCTCGGCGAGCGCGCCACGGACCAGTTCACATACCGCGACGGCGGCCTGCCGGGGGACGAGATTGTCTCCTCCCTGGTCCGCGCCCTGCCCTCCGTCCTCGCCCCGGCGGGAACAGCCCAGCTCTTGGGGAACTGGGAGATTACGGACGGTGCCGGCTGGGCCGAACGGCCGCAAAGCTGGACCAGCCCGGCCATCGATGCCTGGTTTATCCAGCGCGAGCAGGTGGGCCCGGAGCAGTATGCCGAGACCTGGCTGCAGGACGCCTCGGAAAACCGCGACCGCCGGCTCTACCAGGACTCGTACGCGGCCTACCTTGATGACTTCGCCTCGCGGAATGTGGCCGGAGTCGGCTTCGGCATGATCTGGCTGCGGCGGCCGGCCGACGGCGCCGGGCAGGTCATTTCCCGCTTCGAGGAGATCACGTACCCGATCGAACAGCCGGTGGGCCCGCACCTGGGCGCCGCCGTCGAACGTGCCGACTGGCTGGCCGCTCACGATCTTGCCGCCGCCCACCTGGTGGTCGCGGAGGACGTCACGGAGGAACGGCATCAGCGCCCGGGCGCGGAACACCCCGGCGTCATCCTGCTGCGGCAGGGCGCCGGGCTGCGCCGGACCAACCTGCTCAGCACCGAGCTGGCCGGCTTTGTCTCAGCGTGCGACGGCGACCTGTCCGTCGGGCAGATCATCGGCGCCCTCGAGGCGCTGCTGGGCGGATACGAGGGGTTTGACGGCGTGGAGTTCCGCGCCGGGCTCCTCAGGGACGTGGGAAACCTGGTCCGCGACGGCTTCCTCCTGCCGGCCTGAGGCGGCGACCGCCGCCGGCCCGGCCGCGTCCGCGGAACCCGCCGGGCCTGCTGCGTCCACCGCGGTTGCGCCGAGGTTCTCCCGGCCGAACCTCGGCAGGACGTATGCGGTGAGGGCCAGAGCCACCAGCACCCCGGTGGCCCCGGTAAGCAGGAAGCAGACGCGCACCGGCATGACCGCGCCCAGCAGTCCGCCGAGCGCCAGGGCTGCAATGGACACGGCGCGCGTCATCCCGCCGACAATCGCCATCGCCTGGCCCCGGCCGACTTCCGGAATCCGCAGAATCGCGATTGCCCCGAAACAAGCGTTCAGCACGCCGCAGGCCGTTCCCATCGCCGTGTACGCCACAAAGAGCAGCCCCACATTCGGCACCATCCCCATGATGCCCAGGAAGGCCGAGGTCAGGGTCATGGCGGCCAGCAGCACGCGCAGGCGGACCCGGGGCGTCCTGATGCTCCCCGCCATCGCCGCCCCGGCCGCCATGCCGAGGCCGAACGCCGCTGCCAGCAGCCCGTACTGCGTCTCGGTGGCACCCAGTTCGCCGCGGGCCAGGAAGACCTCAAGCACGTTCGTGGCCTCGCCGACAACGATGAAGAACATCGCTCCCAGGACCAGGGTCCAGACAAGACTGTCGCGGCGGATCAGGCGCAGGCCGTCGAGCAGCGCGGGTTTCGCCCGCCCGGCCCGCTCTGCCGCGGTCCCACGACGCGTCCGGATCATCAGGGCGCCCAGCCCCATCGCGACGTAGCAGCCGCTGGCCACGGAGAAGACGAGCCCGGCCCCGCCCCAGCCGCTGAGCAGACCGCCCGCGGCGGGACCTGCCATGCCCGCAATCATGATGGTCGCCTGCATGGTCCCCATGGCCCGGGGCGTACGTTCCTCGCCGACGATCCGGGGCAGCAGGGCCTGCCAGGTGGGGCCGGCCACCGCCTGGGCCGTGTCTAGCAGGAACGTCATGGCAAACAGCACCGGCAGAGAGTCGTCCAGATACTGCAGGCCCAGCCCCATGCCGGCGACGGCGGCGGCGCTCACCGCGGCGCTCGCCGTCGCCAGCGTGCGGGAGTCCCTCGTGTCGGCGAGCCGGCCGGCCCACGGGGCCAGAAGCACCAAGGGCAGCGCCGAGCACAGGAGGTACGCGGCCACCAGCCAGGGGCCGGCCACAGGAGCTCTGCCGCCGGCAGCCGCGGTTTGCAGATGGAGCATGACACTGACGACGACGGCGCCCATCCCCGCCGTCGCCACGAACCGGGCGCCGCTGGCGATAAGGAAGTCGGGGTTGCGCCAGAGGGGCTGCCCGGCCGTTGCGGGGGCGGACGACTTATGAAGTGTCTGTTTCATAATCAGGAAGCTAGACCGCCCCGAGATAAGTGTCAAGCATTTCTTTCATAGTTTGCGGCGGCTGGATACACTGGAGGAGTGAATGCAGAAACCCCGACGGCGGAGTCCCCGGCTCCGCCGGCCGCCAAGCGCCGGCAGCGCCCGGAAAAGCAAGTGGAAATTACAGACCCGAAGGCGATTCGGGCCCTGGCCCACGCCGCGCGCCTTGAGGTCATCTCCGAGCTGTATTCCACGCAGGTGAGCCGGACGGCCACTGAACTCGCCGCGCAGACGGGCCTGACCCCCAGTGCCATGAGCTATCACCTGCGGGCGCTTCAGAAGTGGGGCATCGTGGTTCCCGCGGCCACCGCCGGCGATGCCCGGGAGCGGCGATGGAAGGCCGCCGGCACTGATTTCACGATCCACTCGCTGGGCGGAGTGGCCAGCCCTGAACTCGCCGTCCTGGACCTCGAGCTCGAAGCCTACCGCCGCCGGGTCCTGGCCTACGCCAAAACCCGCAACGAGCGGCGGGAAAGCGGCGACACCGCCGACGCGCCGTCCGCCGTCGTGCTCGCCAGCAATCTGCTGTACCTGACGCCGGACCAGCGGGCCGAACTGACGCGGCGGGTCTTCGACCTCCTGCGCGATTACGAACTCGAGGATCCGGACCATGTCCCTGAGGGTGCCGAACGCATGGCCACGATGTGGTCGATGATTCCGGATGACCGCGGGCCCGCTGCAACACCCGCCACGACACCCGCCGCCGGCAAAGCCTGAGCCCTCCTGCGGCACCCTCCAGCACCCTTTGAACCCGCCTCCGCAGGGCAGTCATTTCCGGCCGGATGCGCGGGAATCTGCAAAATATGGTGAACTAGGCGGGTATGGGCGCATCTGCCCGAGCCACCTTTTTCTGTAGGAGCACCGTGCCAAGCAAGGCCAAAACCGGCAAGAAACTCGTGATTGTGGAGTCTCCCGCCAAGAGCAAGACCATCGCCAAGTACCTCGGCGAGGGCTTCATCGTTGAGGCCTCCATCGGTCACATCCGCGACCTTCCGCAGCCTTCCGAGCTCCCGGCGGACCTGAAGAAGACCCCGCTGGGCAAGTTCGCCGTCGACATTGAAAACGACTTCAAGCCGTACTACGTGGTGTCCTCGGACAAGAAGAAAAAGGTGGCCGAGCTCAAGGCCCAGCTCAAAGACGCCGACGCGCTCTATCTCGCAACCGATGGGGACCGCGAGGGCGAGGCCATCGCGTGGCACCTGCTGGAGGTCCTCAAGCCCAAGGTGCCGGTGTACCGGATGACCTTCGGCGAAATCACCAAGGAAGCCATCCACCGCGCCATGGACAACCTGCGCGACGTGGACCAGGACCTGGTGGACGCGCAGGAAACCCGGCGCGTCCTGGACCGGCTCTACGGCTATGAGATCTCCCCGGTGCTGTGGCGCAAGGTAGCCCGCGGGCTGTCCGCCGGCCGTGTGCAGTCCGTGGTGACCCGCATGGTGGTGGACCGGGAGCGTGAGCGCATGGCGTTCAAGGCTGCCTCCTACTGGGACCTCACGGGCCAGTTCGGATCCGACTCGGGATCCTTCAAAGCGAAGCTCGCTTCCGTGGACGGCTCCAAGGTGGCCAGCGGCCGCGACTTTAACGACGACGGCGAACTCACCTCGCGCAACGTCATCCACCTCAACGAGGAACTCGCCACCGCGCTGGCGGCCGGCCTGCAGACCGCCGACTTCAGCGTCCGGTCCGTCGACACCAAGCCGTACACCCGCCGCCCGGCGGCGCCGTTCACCACCTCCACACTCCAGCAGGAGGCCGGCCGCAAGCTGCGCTTCTCCTCGAAGAGCACCATGCAGGTGGCCCAGCGGCTGTACGAAAACGGCTACATCACCTATATGCGTACGGACTCGTCCGCGCTGAGCAACGAGGCCGTCACGGCCGCCCGCCGCCAGGCCTCCGAGCTGTACGGCACGGAATACGTGCCCCAGTCCCCGCGGGTCTACAGCGGCAAGGCCGCCAACGCCCAGGAGGCCCACGAGGCCATCCGTCCCGCCGGCGACTCCTTCCGCACCCCGGCCCAGGTTGCCAAGCAGCTCTCCGGCGACGAGTTCCGGCTCTACGAGCTGATCTGGAAGCGCACCGTCGCCTCGCAGATGGCTGATGCCAAGGGCTCCACCGCCACCATCCGCCTCGGCGCCGTGACGGTAGGGGGCGCGGCCGCCGGCCGTGACACCGAATTCTCCGCGTCCGGCACCGTGATCACGTTCCCCGGCTTCCTCGCCGCCTACGAAGAAGGCAAGGACGAAAGCCGCGGCGATGACGACTCCGAGGAAGCCCGCCGCCTGCCGAACGTGGCCAAGGGCGACGCGCTTACCGGCTCGGACATTGTCGCCGTCGGCCACGAGACCTCGCCGCCGCCGCGCTACACCGAAGCCTCGCTGACCGCCGAGCTGGAAAAGAAGGGCATCGGCCGCCCGTCGACCTATGCCTCCACCATCTCCACCATCCAGGACCGCGGCTACGTCCGGAAGCAGGGCTCCGCCCTGGTCCCGAGCTGGATTGCGTTCTCCGTGGTCCGGCTCCTGGAACAGCACTTCAGGGACTACGTGGACTACGAGTTCACGGCCGACATGGAAGCCGACCTGGACAAGATCGCCAACGGCGAGGCCGCCGGACCGGCCTGGCTCAAGCACTTCTACTTCGGCGAGGACGCCGACCCCGGGCTGCTGAGCATCGTGAACAACCTCGGCGAGATCGATGCCCGGGAGATCAACTCCATCCCCATCACGGACGAGATCACGCTCCGCGTCGGCAAGTTCGGCCCGTACCTGGAAAGCTCCACCGCGACGGTGGACCCCGAGACCGGTGAAGTGGTCGAGGCTGCCCGCGCCAACGTCCCGGAGGACCTGGCCCCGGACGAACTCACCGCTGCCAAGGCCGTGGAGCTCATGGAAACCGCCGCCCCCGAGGAGCGCGTCCTTGGCGCGGATCCGCACACCGGGCACACGGTCGTGGCCAAGAACGGCCGTTACGGCGCCTACGTCACCGAGGTCATCCCCGAGATGACCGAGGAACAGATCGCCAGCCAGCCCGTCGAGTACTACAAGAACGGCAAGCCGAAGCCGGCCAAGAAGCCCGTCAAGGCCAAGCCGCGCACGGGTTCCCTCTTCGCGTCCATGAGCGTGGACACCATCACCTTGGACCAGGCGCTGCAGCTCATGAGCCTGCCCCGGGTGCTCGGCCAGGACGCCGACGGCAACCCGATCACGGTCCAGAACGGCCGGTTCGGCCCGTACCTGAAGAAGGGCACGGACTCCCGCTCCATCGGCTCCGAAGAGGAGATCTTCACGATCACGCTGGAGCAGGCGCTGGAGATCTATTCGCAGCCGAAGCAGCGCGGTGCCCGCGCCGCCGTGCCGCCGCTGGCCGAGTTCGGCCCGGACCCGGTCTCGGAGAAGAATATCGTGGTGAAGGAGGGCCGCTTCGGCCCCTATATCACCGACGGCGTCACCAACATCACCGTGCCGCGCACGACGTCGATCGAGGAGCTGACCCGGGAACAAGCCGTCGAACTCCTGGCGGAAAAGCGGGCCAAGGGCCCGGTCAAGCGCACGACGACGGCCCGCAAGGCGCCCGCCCGCAAGGCCGCGGCCAAGAAGTAAGCCCGCCTCGACCGGGCTCGCCGGAAGCGGCCGGGGTCGCCGGAATTTTCCGGCGAGCCCGGTGCGTTCCGGCGAATTCGTGTTTGCGGAGCCGGTCACAACGTGATCGAGTAGGAACATGACTGAACAGCCCGCACATTTGGACAACCAGCCGCTGAACGAACTCGAGGAGCAGCTCGCCCGGGGCGAGCAGCCGGACGCCAACCCGGTGGACGTCATCCTGGCCTTCCTCAACAACGAGGTTTATGTGGTCAGTTCCGACGCGCTTGAGGGCCCTGACTCCCAGGTGGAACCGCTGGTCCTGGCAAACTCGTCCGGCAAACCGGTCCTGGCCGTTTTCTCGCACCCGAGCCGCGTCACCGAGCAGTACCTCGCGGCCGCCCCCAACGTGCTGGGCACGCAGGGCGCGGCGATCATCGGCAACCTCGGCGATGAGCTCGGCATGGTGATCAACCCCGGTGCCGCGTACGGCTTTGAAATCGATCCGGAGGGCGTGGCCAACATCCGCCGCGACTTCAAGCCGACCGACGAGCCTACTGACGACTCCGCTGACTAGTCTCCCGGGAGGGCGGACCGGCCGGACTGGGTCCCGCGGCCCGACGCTCCGGACGCGAGGCTCCGGACGCGGAATTCTCCAGGACGGACGCCGTGGCACCTAGGCCAGCAGCTTCCGCGGGGGGAATAATGGCACCATGCGTCTAGGCGTCCTCGATATCGGGTCCAACACCGTCCACCTCCTGCTGGTCGACGCGCATCCTGGTGCCCGTCCGGCCCCTTACGCCTCGCACAAGCGGCCGCTGTCGCTCGTGCAGTTCCTCGACGACGACGGCAGCATCAACGACGCCGGGCAGCATGAACTCGTCGAGTTCGTCCTTGAAGCGTGGGAGTTCGCGGCCAAGCACAAAGCCGACGATCTCCTCGCGTTCTGTACCTCGGCCATCCGTGAGGCCACCAACGGCGCGGAGGTCCTGGCCCGGGTCAAGCACGAGACCACTGTGACGCTCCGGGAGCTCACCGGCAGCGAGGAGGCGTCCATGACGTTCTTCGCCGTCCGGCGCTGGTACGGCTGGGGCGCCGGGCCCATCCTGAATCTGGACATCGGCGGCGGCTCCTTCGAGATGGCCCTCGGGCAGGACGAGCTGCCCGAGCTGGCGATGTCCGTTCCGCTCGGTGCCAGCCGGCTCACGCGCGACTGGCTCCCCGAGGACCCGCCCTCGGCCAAGAGCATCAAGGAGCTGCGCCGCTACATCCGCTCCACGCTCAAGCCCGCGGTGCGCAAATTCGAGAAGCTCGGCCGGCCCAACCTCGTGGCCGGCACGTCCAAGACTTTCCGGTCCCTCGCCAGGATTGCCGGGGCAGCCCCCAGCGCCGCCGGACCTTACGTCAAACGGGAACTGCTGGCCCTCGACCTGGGGCTCTGGGCGCAGCGGATCTCGGCCATGGAGGTAGGGGACAGGCTCCACCTGCCCGGCGTCTCCGAGGCCCGCGCGCCGCAGGTCCTCGCCGGGGCCCTGGTCGCGGAAGCGGCCCTGGAATTGTTCCAGTTCACCAGCATGGAAATCTGCCCGTGGGCCCTGCGCGAGGGGCTCATTCTCCGCCGCCTGGACCAGCTGGTGTTTGAGGGACCGCTCGATCCCGCACCGCATGTGGCACAGGATCAGCCGGCGCAGCTCCAGTCGTCGGAAGCGACTCCCTGAGGCGGTCCGTGACGCGCCCGTGTCGATCCACCCGGACTTTGTTCGTGTAGTTGCTGAGAGGCCGGCACACGGCCGGCCGATTCGACAAGGAGGCACCTGAAATGTCCCAGTACTTGCTCAGCATCTACCAGCCGGACGGCCCCGCCCCGGCCCCTGAATTCATCGAACCGATCATGCGGGACCTGGCAGCCCTGAACAGTGAGATGCAGGCGGCAGGGGCCTGGGTGTTCGCCGGGGGACTTCACCCGGCAGAGTCCGCGACGGTTCTGCGGCCCAAGGGTGAGGAGATCCTCGTCACCGACGGGCCCTTCACCGAAGGCAAAGAACACCTCGGCGGTTTCACGGTGGTTGAAGCCGAGGATTTGGACGTGGCCCTGGACTGGGCGCGGAAGCTGGCCCGCGCCACCACGCTTCCGGTTGAAGTACGTCCCTTCCAGCACTAGCTGCCGGGCCCGGTGCTGCTGTGAGCGCTCCCGGTGCTCGGGACGTGGCGACCGAGGCGGACATCGCCCGGGTGTTCCGGCAGGAATACGGCCGCGCGGTAGCCGTCCTGACGCGCACGTTCGGCAGCATCGATATCGCCGAGGACGCCGTCCAGGATGCCTTTGCGGCGGCGGTCCAACGCTGGCCTGCGGCTGGGGTCCCGCCGAGCCCGGCCGGCTGGATCATCACCACGGCTCGGCACCGGGCCATCGACCGGCTGCGGAGGGAGGCCTCGCGCGAGGACAAACATGCACAGGCGGCCCTGCTGGCGGCGGCCCGGGCCGCGCGTGGATCCGCGCCGGCCGCGGAGGATCAGTTCCTGGCAGAGCAGTCAGGAGCGGACGACGTGGAAGACGACACTTTGCGGCTGATTTTCACCTGCTGCCATCCCGCCCTGGCCAGGGCCGCCCAGGTGGCGCTTACGCTGCGGCTTCTGGGCGGACTGACGACGGCGGAGATCGCCCGGGCATTCCTCGTGCCCGAGGCGACCATGGCGCAGCGGCTGGTCCGGGCGAAGGCGAAAATCCGGGATGCGAAGATCCCTTACCGTGTCCCGACGGGCGCCGAACTGCCCGAACGGCTGCAGTCCGTGCTGGCGGTGGTCTATCTCATCTTCAACGAGGGTTACAACACAGGACCCGCGGACAGCCCGGCACGTGCGGAGCTCTGCACGGAAGCCATCCGGCTTGGAAGGCTGCTGACGTCCCTGATGCCGGACGAGCCGGAGGCGACGGGGCTGCTGGCGCTGATGCTGCTCATTGAATCCCGCCGCGCCGCGCGATTCGACTCCGACGGCGGACTCGTGCTGCTGGCGGCACAGGACCGGGAGCGCTGGGACCGCTTGCTGGCCGCCGAAGGCAGGGAGTTGGTGCGTCAGTGCCTTCGCCGCAACCGGCCCGGGCCGTATCAGCTCCAGGCGGCGATCAACGCCGTCCATAGCGACGCCCCGGCCGCCGGCCTTACTAACTGGGCGCAGATCCTGCGATTGTATGACCAGCTTCTGGCCCTCGCACCCGGGCCGGTCGTGGCGCTCAACCGCGCCGTCGCCCTGGCGGAAGTGCACGGGCCCGCTGCCGGGTTGGCGGCGGTGGAGGAACTGGAACTGGACAACTACTATCTGTTCCACGCGGTCCGCGCCGACTTCTTGGTGCGCCTGCGCCGTCTTCCGGAGGCCACGAACGGGTACCGGCGGGCCCTGGAACTTGCCGGAAGCGCCGCGGACCGCCGGTTCCTGGCAGAAAAGCTGCGGAGTTCCGCCTCCGGCCAGCCCGCAGCCGGCGAACGGTCGGGTCCGCAGGTGTCATGACAGGGGTGCCTTAAACGAGCAACGCCGGGCATTTGGAGCAGGACTTGGGGGAAACCCTGCTGCAAACGCCCGGCGCACCGCCGGTTCCGGGGGGACCGGCTATCATCACTCGCACCTGTTGAGGCACTTTCCAAGGTACTGGCCGACTCTGGACGAACAGCGGAAGTCACCTGTGTGTCGGCTGGCAATCCGGCGGCTGGCCGGAAACGGCAGCCGCACCCCTCCGCAGGGAGGCCTCCACAGCAGATTGAGTGGGCAACGGCACCGGCCTTTAACGGCAAAGGCACCGGCGGTCTGCTGGGGAAAAATGGGAAAACCCGCTGCAGACCACCGGTGCCACGCAGGCATCCGCATGCCTGCTGCATCACTCGCACCCTCAATGAGGTAGCTACCACGCTAGGGGCCAAAAATGTGCACTGCCTGCGGTCAAGGTGTGAGCTGGCTGGGAATCACGTCGGACTGTCATGACGCGGTCAAGGTCTGAGCTGGCTGGGAATCATGTCGGACTGCAATGATGGGGGGCATGAGCAACCGAATCGCATTCCTGGGCTGTGGGTCAATGAACGAGGCAATTTTGTCCGGGCTGATCGACGGCGGCGTCGACCCGGCCGATATTGTCGCTACGGTCCGCCGGGCCGAGCGCGCGGCCGAGCTGGCGCAGCGGCACCACGGGATCACGGCCATCGCGAGCGAAGAAGAGCCCGATAACAACAAAGAGGCCACCATCGGCTCCGGCGTCGTGATCCTCGGCGTCAAGCCCGTCGGGATCGCGGACCTGGCCCGGGAGATCAGCGGCTCATTGTCACCGGAAACGATCGTTATCAGCGTTGCCGCCGCCGTATCCCTCGAGCAGCTGGAGGCCGCGCTGCCGGCCGGCCAGCCCGTCATCCGCACGATGCCGAACACCCCGGCCAAGCTGGGACGCGGCGTCGTCTCCGTCTCCGCCGGGACCCACTGCACCGCCGAACAGCTCCAGCATGCCAAGGACATCCTCGCAGCCGCCGGGACGGTGGTAGAGATTCCCGAGGACCAGGTGGATGCCCTCTCCGCGATCAGCGGCTCGGGCCCGGCCTACGCCTTCTACCTGGCCGAGGCCATGGCCGAGGCCGGCGCGAAACTGGGCCTGGATCCGGAGCTGTCGCTCCTGCTGGCCCGCGAGACCGTCGCCGGCGCGGGCTTCATGCTCGCCGAGCCCGGCGCGGATCCCTCCGCGCTGCGCAAGGCGGTCACCAGCCCGAACGGCACCACGGAAAGGGCCATCGCCACATTCGACGAGCGGGGCCTGCCGGCCATCATTGCCGAGGGCGCCCGCGCTGCGGCTGCGCGCGCGGCGGAAATCACCCGGCAGCTCGCCTGAGCCGGCCGCCGGCGGCTGGGCGCCGCACACCCGGATACCCCGGGCGGCAGCTCGCCTGAGCCGGCCGCCGTCGACGTCGCCGGCCGGGTTCCGGTTGTGCCTACGGGCGTGCGGCGAACCGCTCGAGCAGGTCCACGTGGCCCGAAACAATGAGCATGTCCCGTGAGGAAACCTTGGTTTCCGGCCGTGCGTAGGTGAAGTCCTCGCCGGGGGACTTGACGCCCACGATCGTCACGCCGTATTTGGAACGGACCTTGGACTCATCGAGGGTGAAGCCCACAGTTTCGCGCGGCGGGTACATCTTAACGATCGCGAAGTCGTCGTCGAACTCGATGAAGTCCAGCATGCGGCCGGAGACCAGGTGCGCCGCGCGGACGCCGGCGTCCGCCT
This sequence comes from Actinomycetota bacterium, assembly GCA_046730875.1. Taxonomy (GTDB): domain Bacteria; phylum Actinomycetota; class Actinomycetes; order Actinomycetales; family Micrococcaceae; genus Arthrobacter. Next base: position 11,464 of record JBKPJW010000127.1, read on the forward strand.
CCGGGTAGATGACGTGGTTGGCGCCGATCCGGGTCAGGATCTTGCCGTGCGAGGGCGTGATGGCCTTGACCCAGAGGTGCTCGATTCCGAGGTCCACGAGGTTTACCGTGATCAGCACCGAGGATTCGATCGAGGTGCCCACGCCACAGACGGCGGAACTGAATTCCTGGGCGCCGAGCTGGCGGAGGGCGTCGATGTTGGTGGCGTCGGCTTCCACCACATGGGTCAGGACGCTCGCCCATTTCTGGACGAGGGTCCGGTCGCGCTCGATGGCCAGCACCTCGCGGCCCTGCTTGACCAGCTGTTCTGCGGTGGATGAACCAAAGCGGCCCAGCCCGATCACCAGCACGGGAGCGTTGTGGGCGGGGCGGTTGACGGCGCCTGAGGAACTAGCCAATGATCGGTCTCTCTTCCGGATAGTGGTACAGCTGGCTGCGCTGGCGCAGGGCCAGGGCGGCGGCAAGGGTAACGGTCCCGACGCGCCCGGCAAACATGAGGGCCGCGAGGACGTAAACGCCCGACGGCGGCAACTCGGCACTGAGGTTCGTGCTGAGGCCCACGGTGGCGAAGGCGGAAATGGTTTCGAACAGAACCCGGTCCAGCGTAGCTCCGCTGATGTGCAGGAGCAGGAGCGCGGAGACTGAAACGAGGGTGGCGCCGGCGACGATCACCGAAATGGCCACGCGCATGGTGCCCTCCGGGATGGTGCGGCCGTAGATCTTCACGTCGGCGTCGCCGCGGGCCTCGGCGGTGATCGCGAGGAACATCACGGCGATGGTGGTTACCTTGATACCGCCGGCCGTGGATGCCGAGCCGCCGCCGGCGAACATGAGCGCATCGGAGAGCAGCATGGTGGTGGATTCCATATGGTTCTGATCGACCAGGTTGAAACCGCCAGAACGCAGCATGACCGAGGCAAACAGCGAATGCGTGATCTTATCGCCGAGGTCCATGTCCCCGATGGTGCGCAGGTTGTCCCACTCCAGGAGGCCCCAGAAGAACGTCCCGGCGACGAGCAGGATGAAGGAGACCTGGATGGTCAGCTTGGTGTGCAGGTTCCATTTCTTCCACCGCAGCCCGTTCTGCTGCAGCACCATGACCACGGGAAAGCCCAGGCTGCCCAGGAACACGCCGAGCATGAGCGGGACGAGGATCCAGAGGTCGGTTTCGTACGGGACGATCCCGTCGGAATGCGGCGTGAAGCCGGCGTTGTTGAAGGAAGAGATGGCGTAGAAGATGCCGTGCCAGACGGACTGCGGGAAGCTCTCTCCGAGGATCAGGAATCGCGGGATGAGGGCCAGCGCCAGGGCGGCCTCGATCACCACGGACGTCACGATCACGATCCGGAGTAGCGTGCCGACTTCACCGAGCCTGCCGGCGTTCAGGGCCTCCTGGGCGATCAGCTTGCCGCGGACACCGAGTTTCTTGCTGACCATAAGCGCCAGCAGCGACGCGAGGGTCAAGGTGCCCAGGCCGCCGACAAAGATGGCGACCAGGATCACGAGCTGGCCGAAGAAGGACCAGTGCACGGCCGTGGAGACCACGGTCAGGCCCGTGACGCAGACGGCGGACACAGCTGTGAACAGGGCCTCGTGCAGCGGCGTGGCCTCGCCCCTCGCGGACGATACGGGCAGGGAGAGCAACGCGGTGAAAAGCAGGATCACAACGCCGAAGGCCGTAAGCGCCAGGCGGGCCGGCGAGCTGTTCGCGATGCTGTCAATGAAGTCACGCAGGCGTGTGAAGATCCACAGGCCTTCCCGCTCCGGCATGCCTGGCTGCCAGCTGGCCGGGCTCGTAGACCTCGACTGGCTTTGCGTCATGTTTTTCCTCGGTTGAAACTGCTTCCTCAAGTAGTAAACCACTAAACTCCGCGTCATGGCCGGGGGAGCACCCGTGCGCGCGCGGGAAGCCGGGGACCGCTCAGGTAGCCTGTGACTGATGACATTCCTGCCCGGACTCGCTCAGACCGCGCTGCCGACGACGGTAGTGTGGGCCCCCGCCATGACCGCCTACAAC
>JBKPJW010000128.1:0-2146 GCA_046730875.1 Actinomycetota bacterium
CAGCGCAAACCCGACGTTGGCCAGCAGGCTGAACGTCGGATCCGCCGGGTCCACCAGGGCCAGGCCCGTCCGCCCGATCAGGATGCCTGCCAGTAGTTCGCCCAGAACCACCGGCAGGCGCCAGCGCACCGGCAGGGCAAGGAGGGGGCCGGCCAGTGCTACGACGCCGATCAGGGCAAGTGTAAGGAAGGTCACAGCGCGCCGGTTACCGGGCGCTGCTCCACCACCGCATATGCCCTTCCGTCCAGGAACGCCCAGTCGCTGACCACCATGTATCCGAGTGTGTCAACCCGATCATTGAGGACGTGCTCGTCGAAGCCGCGGTCGCGGGGCTCCGCATCCCATGTGGCCACGTGGACGGCCTGTCCGTCCAGGATCAGCAGTTCGGTGTTGACGCCGAAATCCTCCTGCGGCTGACTGCTCAGCTGGCAGATGGCGACACAGTGGCTGCTCATTTCGGCCCTCCGCTTTGGCGTGGTGCTGATGGCATCATCCTACGTTCGTCAGGCGGCGTCGCCGTATGGTTAATTGCCCGCGGCAATGCGGCTTCCGTTACCTGAATGTGACAATCGACCGCTGTTCACGCTACGGTTGATGAGTGCCCGTTGTCTCCGATACGGACACCCCCCAGCCGATTGCCTAACTCTGCCGCGGCCCGGGGTAACTCTCAGCAACGCCGGCAGAGACGGGGAAACCACTTTTGATCTGCGTGATACGCAGGTCTTGGGGTGAAGCCGCACAGTGCCCGCTACGACGGGCCCGGGAGTGCGGCCGGGTGCCTCCCATCCGAATCCGACAGCTCACCTCGCAGGCATTGGGAGAGGCTACAACCTTGTCTTCAATCAATACTTTTGCGCGCCATGCCGCAGTACTCGCCGCCGCATCCGGACTGGTCCTGACCGGCTCCATGGCCGCCAACGCCGCCCCGGCACCCGTACAGCGGGACTCCGCTCCGACGGCCAACGTGGACGTCAAGACCCTCATCGGCGCGCCTGTCAGCGCCGATTCCAGCGTCAAGATCAGCTTCGACCGCCCTGCGGTGGCTTCGATCGCCGCGCCGGTCATCGAAAAGGCGGTTGCTCCGGCTCCCGCTCCAGCGGCGGCGCCTGCAGCAGCGCCTGCCGCTGCACCCGCAGCGGCGCCTGCAGCAGCACCCAAGGCAACCGTGCAGGTCCAGTCGGCCCCTGCCGCCGCTCCGGCTGCGGCGCCCGCGGCCGGACGCAACGCCATCATGCTCTCCGCGGCCTACAGCCAGGTGGGCATCATCCAGGACTGCACCGCCATGGTGGAAAAGGCCCTTGGCGCCGCGGGCAAGCCCGTTGGCAACATCGGCCCCCGGGCATTCCTTGGCCTCGGAACCATCGTGGGCACCCCGCAGCCTGGTGACATGGTGGTCCAGTCCGGCCACGTTGGCATCTACGCCGGCAACGGCCAGGTTGTCAGTGGCGGCATGAACGGCAAGAACCTGACGATGGTTCACCCGCTGTCCTGGCTCACCGCGACCGGCGGCGTGACCTTCGTCCGGGCCTAAGCCGTTCGGCCCCTCGGGGCTAGACAGTCCGGAAGACCGGCGATCGTTTTCCTTGGGGGCGACGATCGCCGGTCTTTCGTGTACGTGTTCCCTGTGCCCGGTACTCCGGAACCCGGGAATGTTCCGCACCGATGGCTATGCGGCGTAGCGCAGCAGTGCCACCCGTGTAGATGTTCCCTGTGCCCGGTACTCCGGAAGCCGGGAATGTTCCGCACGGATGACTATGCGGCGTACCGCAGAAGTGCCACGCCGTTGCCAAAGGCGCGCGTCTCCAGCAGCCGGAGCCCGGCCCGGGTTTCCGCAGTCTTGAACAGGGATCTGCCCCGCCCCATCAAGACCGGGTGAACGTACAGCCAGTATTCGTCGATCAGCCCGAGCCGGCGGAAAGTGTCGGCCAGGTCCGCCCCGCCAAGCGTCAGGTCACCGCCCGGCTGTGACTTGAGCGCGTGAACTTCTTCGGCCACCACATCGCGGACCACAGTGGCGTTCGGGCCGGCCGCCGTCAGGCTCCGGGAGTAGACGATTTTGGGCATGTCCCGCCAGATGCGAGCGAAATCGGCCATGGGGGGGCTGACTGCGGGGTCCTGGTCCGCCGTCGGCCAGAAACCTTCCATC
>JBKPJW010000129.1:0-3245 GCA_046730875.1 Actinomycetota bacterium
GCGAACAGCCCCCAGCCGAGCCCCAGAATGTCCATGATGACCAGCTGGAACCCCAGGAGGGCTATGCCGATGCGGAGCAATTTCTTAGACGTGAAGCCAATGCCCGGGGCCAACACAGGTGTCAACGGAAAGAGGTTTGCCAGCAGTGTCCCCAACAAGATGGCCAACAGCAGCGGGCTCATGCCCGGCAAGACCTGCGCCAGTAGCAGGGACAGCACAGCCCCCGCTGCACACACCGAAATACCGGGGAGTAATTGCCGGATCACGGACCCGACTCCTCCCCGGCGGGTTTCCCTGGGGCTCAGTTCTCGATCGGCTTCTGCCGGAGGGCTCATTTGAGGGCTGTTCATATTCCAAGTCTTGGTGCCGACTCAGCCTTTGAATAGCCGTTTTCTTGACATGGGGATATATCAAAAATGCAACACATCTTGCATAGTTATATGCTGAGCGTATGGCAAAGTGGCCGGACCTGAGCGTACTGGAACTAGTCGTTGGCGTGGACGACTACGGAAGCCTCAGCGCCGCCAGCCGACGGGCGGGCATAGCCCAACCAAACGCCAGCAGATCCATCAGATCGATGGAGCGCCAGCTGGGCATGACCTTGATGCAGCGGAGTCCAACAGGTTCCGTCCTCACGCCCCAAGGCACAGTCGTGGCCCATTGGGCGCGAAGAATCCTCGCCGAAGCCCAACAGATGATAGAGGCCACCGATGCTCTGCGAGCTGAGCGCGGAACCGCACTGACTGTTGCGGCCAGCATGACGGTCGCCGAGCACCTTGTGCCCGGTTGGCTCGGTGAATTTGGACGGCTTCACCCCGAAGTGCGCATGCACCTGCTTGTCCACAATTCCGCCCAGGTTTTCGAGGATGTGATCAGTGGAGCTTGCGACGTAGGCTTCGTGGAATCTCCAACCGTCCCCCGGAACTTGAATAGCCTCACCGTAGCCCGCGACGAACTCGTCGTCGTAGTCCATCCGAATCATCCGTGGGCCAGGAGACGGAAGCCAATCTCCATCGCCGAACTGGCATCCACGTCCATACTGGTTCGTGAACCTGGGTCAGGCACTCGGATTACGCTTGACGTTGCCTTGATCGAGCACCCCCGCGCAGCGCCCTTGCTTGAGCTCGGCAGCGCCGCAGCCATTCGCACAAGCGTTTTGGCTGGTGTGGGTCCCGCAGTGATGAGCACCCTTGCAGTAGCGGACCAAGTCAAAACCGGAGAAATAAGGATCATTCCAGTCCAGGATCTTGTCCTGCGTCGGGCCTTGCGCGCAGTTTGGGATGGTCCCCTGCAGCTATCCGGACCGGAAGCAGAGCTTGTGCGGCTAGTTCGTCGCCTGAGCACAACGTCCCATAACTGACCTTGATAATGTTGCGGCGGGTCTCCGGAAGGTTCGGGCTGCACATCATTGTGGGCCGATACTTATGGTTGGGCTGGCGCTGACGGCCATGGTTCCACGGCCGTGGCTGCCTGGCGCTGGAATGCTGCGATTCTGTTCCACATCTCCGGTGCGTTGGAATACATCGGGAAGTGGCCGCTGCGGGTAATTTCTGTGAGCTGTACGCCGTTAGCGGCAAGATGGGGCAGATAAGTCAGCGAGCGGTTCTGCTCGCCGTACATGAACATGCGGGGAAACGGAAGGGCCAGGAACTTCGCCATCAGGTCGGCGTTGTCCGAGTGGTTGACCATGGATTCGAAGATCCCGCGGACCGCTGCGGCCCGTACTTCGTACCGCACGCAGGTCGCGTAAAGCGGAATCGAATAGTACGGTGCCTGCCAGGTGCGGGCGATGAAGTCCTCGAGGAACAATTCCGGGTTCTCGTGGGGATGGAGGAAGATCAGCCGGCTGAGGAAGCGTCCTCCGGTGCAATGTTCCCTTCAATGTCAATGAAGCTGGCCACGCGGCCGGGTTCCTGGTGGGCGAGCATGAGCGAGGTCAGCCCGCCCATCGAATGGCCGACCAGATGGAAGCGTTCTATCCCTTGGTCCGCGAGGGCCGCGAACGCCGTGTCGACCAGGAAGGGGATCGTGATCTTTTCCAGGTCACTGCACCAGGACTCGCCGCAGCCGGGGGCGTCGTAGGCGAAGAAGGGCTGGCCGGCGAAATCGGGGTTCTGTGCAATGTTGGCATAGTCCTCTTTCGTGGAGCCGAATCCGTGCAGGAAAACCAGCGGAAGCCCCTGCCCTGGGCGGCTGATGCAGGACAGGCGCACGTCCGTGCCGTCGATGCTCAAGGGAATTTCGTGCTTGGTCATGGTGTTCTCAGAAGTCAATGTGGGCCTTCGCCGCGTGTCCCTGCCGGGCCGCGCCGGCGGATGTGTGCAGCGTGTGGTCACAGCAGTGCTTTGGTCTCGCGCCATGTCAGGGGCCGGTACGCAAGGCGGCAACGGCGGCGTCGACGACGGCGGCGGGCGTCCCCCAATCGGGCTCGCCCATCGCGAGTGAGACGGCGCCGGCTTGGGCGGAGCCCAACGATTGAGGCCGGCGGCTGCTTCCGATGGTCCGCTGTACTGCCGCGTCGGCGGCCGGTTTTACCAGTGGTTTCAGTCGGTGGTTCATGCTTCTCCGACGGGTCCGACGGAAGGGCCGGATTGGATCCCTTTCGTCGGAAATTGGTTGGTGGCTTCAGTGGTGGGCGGGTTCCGTCGGCGGACAGGCCGTAGAGTTCAAGCGTTGTCTTCCCGTTCCTGATTTCATCCTGGGTGCGCCGCTCATCGGCCACCCGCTGATCGGCGCGGGAGATCGTTTCGGCAACGGCGCTTTGGGGCAGGACGATGACTCCGTCGGCATCGCCAACGATCAGGTTTCCGGTGTGGACAACGACGCCGCCGATCCGGACGGGTGAGCGGAGGTCCCCGGGATAGTCCTTCACGGTGCCGATGACCGTGACGGAGCGGGAGAAGACGGGGAAGTCCAGGGCCGCCATCTCGCCTGAGTCGCGCACTCCCCCGTCGATGATCAGGCCGGCGATGCCGCGGTGACGGGCTGCGACGGCCAGGACTTCACCCCAGTGGCCGTGGGCTGCGCCCTGCAGGTCGGCGACCAGTACGCTGCCGGCCGGCGCGGCCAGGACCGCGTTGTGGAGAGCGAGGTTGTCACCGCCGATGCCCCGTACCGTGAAGGCGGGACCAGCCACCCGGGCGCCGGGCCATGCCGCCTTAAGGCCGGGGTCGCAGGCGCAGGGCAGATTTGGGAGTGCCATTCCCATCGCCTTGCATACCATCTATCCGGAGACTGTGCTGCAG
>JBKPJW010000130.1:0-1895 GCA_046730875.1 Actinomycetota bacterium
GGTGCCTGCTGACCGAGAGGTAGACGCGGTGTCCGGCGCGGAGCAGCTCGTCGGCGATCTGGGTGCCGGAGGCCCCGCTTCCGACGACCAGCACAGCACCTTCCGGCAGGGCCTCGGGACGCCGGTAGCGCGTGGGGTCGAGCTGCATGACCGATCGTTGGACCTCGTGCGCCAAGGCGGGGATCCGGGGAAGCTGAAAGGGCCCCGTCGCAATGACGACGTTCCGCGCGCGGATGGACCCGTCAGCCAGGGACAGCTCGAAGCCCTCATCCCCGCCGAGCGCTGCGAGACCTTGGACTTCGGTGTGCTCACGCACGGGAGCCGCCATGTGCCCCGCATAGTCCTCCAGGAGACGAAGAATCCCACGGTAGTGGGCAAACCCCTCCGGATCGTGCCCCTGATATGTGTAGTCAGGCAGCTGCAGGGTCCAGTTCGGGAACTGAAAGCGAAGGGAGTCCCATCGCTCGGTCCGCCAGCGCTCACCGACCCGCCCGCGCTCTAAGACGACGTGCTCGCGGCCTTGCTGCTGCAGCACCCGACTCATCGCGAGCCCGGCCTGACCGCCGCCGATGACAACAATGTCCTGCTGTTCCCGCACGCTCAGCTCCTGAGAACCGGTGACACACCCAGCGTACTAACCGCATACACTCGCCCGGCAGAGCTGGAACCGACCGTTCCAGCCCAGCTGTCAGCCCGGCTTCGCCGTCCCCGGGCTGGCCGGGCCGGGCCCCCGGACCTCTAGCTGTGCGGCCCGGCTCGGGAGCATGCACTGGCCAGGTTGTTCGAAGTGTCAGCCTGCCGGCTTGATGTTTTGGTTGATGTGGAAGAGGTTGCCGGGATCGTACTTGGCCTTGACTTTGGCGAGGCGGGCGTAGTTCCCCGCGTAGGTGTCCTCGATGTGTGACTGGTCGTCGGCGTCGAGGAAGTTCACGTAGCCCGCACCGGATCCGAGGGGGTGGAGCTCGGCATAGTAGTCGCGCACCCACTTCCTATTGGCCTCATTGTCGGCCGGATCCTCCCAATGGCAGGCAATGTCCACTGCGAAGTCGGCGTCGCGGTAAGGGAACGCGGTCTCGTCCCGCCCGACCCGCTGGACGGCACCGTTGATTGGATAGAAGTGGTTGGCCGTCTGGACGCTCGGAATGGCCTCGCCGAACTTCTCAGCGACACGGACGACGTCGTCGGTCAGGCGGGGCAGGAATGCAGACTTCCAGTAGGCCTGCAGGCCCTTGGGATACATGGGGTCGAAGAGTGTATTCAGCACCGTGTAGGGAAGGGGACCCAGGAAGGATCCGGCGACGGGCGCAACGTCAAGGAACGGCTGCCATTGACGCTCCCCTTCGTCGTGGGGGCCCGCCCAGCCGCCCACCAGCACCACCACGGGCTTCCCGTGGTATTCCTCAGGCAGGAAGGGGACAGGCGGTCCCTGGTGGAAGCCCAGGAACACTCCCATTTCCTCCGGTGCGGTGGCGATGTAATCCCGGTAGAGCCGTGCCACCGCGTCGGCGTGCTCCAGAAGGTAGATGATCACTCCGCCGTAGAGAACATCCACGGGGTGAAGGTTGAACTCAAAGGAAGTCACGACGCCGAAGTTGCCGGTCCCGCCGCGAAGCGCCCAGAAGAGGTCTTCGTTTTGCGTGTCGCTGGCGACCAGAAACTTCCCGTCGGCGGTCACCACGTCCGCGGATTTCAGGTTGTCGCACGACAGCCCGTACTTGCGGGCGAGGTAGCCGATCCCTCCGCCGAGGGTTAGTCCAGCAACACCCGTTGATCCAATGATGCCTCCGGTGGTGGCAAGGCCGAATGCGGACGTGGCGTGGTTGAAGTCCGCCCATGTCGCTCCGGCTTCGGACCGTGCTGTCCCATTGGCGGGATCCACGCGCACGCCCCGGCAG
>JBKPJW010000131.1:0-5617 GCA_046730875.1 Actinomycetota bacterium
CCGAGGCGCACACGTTGCGGAGGGGACAGCCTCGCCCGAAGCATCCGCGGAGCCGGCCGCGGGCCAGCCGGTTCATCACCCTGAATACACCGAGCCCCACGCGCCGACCCTGCCAGGAGCGGAATCGGCCGCCGCGGAAGCGGTCGAGGATGAGGACTCCGGCATCGGTACCAGCGCCGGTGCCCGTGCCGGTGCCGCTGCCGGCGTAGATGCCGGTGCCCGTGCCGCTGCGACGACGACGCCTGAAGCTCAGGGCCGGGAGGCCGCGGCGCCGGAGAGGCAGCCTGCCCCCCTCGCCGACGCAGAGACCAGGCCGACAGCTGACTCGACCAACGCCGCGGCGCCCCCGGCAAGCCACACGCCCGAGCCCGCCGGCCATCTGGCCACTGAGCAGCCCTACGGTGAGGGATCAGCGGCTCCGGCGGCGGACGGAAGCGGCCCGGAAGGCTTCACTGTCAAGGGCAACGCGTCGTCGATGATCTATCACGACGAGACCAGCCCGGCCTATGAAGAAACCCGGGCAGAAGTTTGGTTTGCCTCCGCCGCGCACGCCGAAGCAGCCGGGTTTCGGCCGCCGCGACGGACGCGGCAGTAGCAGGCGGCTCGCCCCGGAGGCACACCCCTTGCTACTCCCCCGATTGCGCATCAGGGCAACGTTCAGGGCCAAGGCCCTGAACGTTGCCCTGATTTTGTTGGGCGCCTGTGTTTCTCTCACCGCCTGTACCGGCGGCGGCACAACCACGCCGTCGGCTCAGCCGGGCAACAGCAGCCCGGCGGGCACACCGGGGACGGTGGCCGAGCCGACGGTTGTGGGCCGGATTGACGGGCTTCATGTGCCATGGTCCACCGTGTACCTGCCCGACGGCACTGCAGTCGTCTCCGAACGCGATACCGCCCTGCTCAGGACTGTCACCGGCGGGCAGTTGGGCACACTCGGCAAAGTGCCCGGCGTCGTGCCCGGCGGCGAAGGCGGTCTCATGGGCCTCGCACTGTCCCCCGACTTCGCCGCGGACCGGTACCTCTATGTCTACTTCACCGCGGCGGCGGACAACAGAATCGCCCGCATGAGGGTGGAGAAGCGCGGCGACCGGCTGGAGCTCGGTGCCTTGGAACCCGTGTTCACGGGTATCCCGAAGGCTAGTACGCATAACGGCGGGCGGATCCGCTTTGGGCCCGACGGCTATCTGTACGTGGGAACGGGCGACTCGCAGCGCCGCGAGCAGCCGCAGGACAGTGCAGCCCTCGGCGGTAAAATCCTCCGCCTCACAGCCGACGGCCGGCCGGCGCCGGGAAACCCTTTCGGAGAGAACCCGGTCTACAGCCTTGGCCACCGGAACGTCCAGGGTCTCGCCTGGGACAGCGCAGGCCGCCTGTGGGCCAGCGAATTCGGCCCTGACGTCAACGACGAGCTCAACTTGATCGTACCCGGCGGCAACTACGGCTGGCCTGCGGTGACGGGCGCCCCGCACCGCGCCGGGTACCTGGACGCCAAGGTCGTGTGGCCGTCGACGGCGGAATCCTCGCCCAGCGGTCTCGAGATTGTAGGCAACACCGCCTACCTTGGCGCACTGCGCGGTCAACGACTCTGGGTGGTTCCCCTCAAGGGTGAATTCGCCGGAGATCCCGTGAGCTATTTCACACGGGAATACGGCAGGATCCGGAACGTTTCCTTGGCTCCGGACGGCCGCCTATGGCTCCTCAGCAACAACCAAAACCCTGATTTTGTACTGATTTTGGACCTGCCCGGTCAGCCGTGAGCACCCCGCACGCCCCGATTTCACACCTCGGCCAAACTCGTGTAGAGTTTCATGTCGTTGCGGAGAACAACGAGGGAAACAAAAAGCCCCCGGCGAACGAAAACAACAGATGCACCTCTAGCTCAACTGGCAGAGCAATTGACTCTTAATCAATGGGTTCCGGGTTCGAGTCCCGGGGGGTGCACCACAGAGAAACCCCGTCTTCACTGGCCAAAAGCCACGAAGGCGGGGTTTTGTTTTGCCCGGAAAACGCACGAGGGGATACTAACGGGCTATTTACTCTGGCGCTCCTTCCCCATCGAGGGGCAATAGTTAGGAGTCACCTTGCTCGCTGCGATTCCAGTTCCTGACTAGCGAAGCTCCCCAGCGGCGGGAGGCAGATTTGAACTCCCGGTCGGAGAGCCCCCAGGACACGTCGTTGCGGGTCACGCCCCGGAAAGCAGGCTCAAGGCGGATGACTTGCCATTCGGCGACTGGATCGTAGACTCGCCTCATGTCAGGACCTGGGGAAACGAAAACAGTCCGTCGCGCTGCGGCACTCGTTATTGGGACGCTGCTCGCCGGCGGCATGGCCGCCTGTGCTTATGAGGACGACGAAGATCCACAGCAAACGGCTGCCGGCCGAAGTCACCGGGCTGCGCCCACCATCCCTACGAAGGACCCTGGCGTTCTGGGCGTGGAAGCGAGCAACTACTCAGAACTCCACAAGCGCCTGGCCAATGCCACGGGGTCCGTTCTCCTTGCCGATGCTGGCCCGGCCGACGGGCCAGGGGCTGGCTTCAGCAAAGCTGCGACGGTGATGACTACTGGTCCGTTCACTGTCACCGCGACCTGTGTTGGCACTTCCGGCACCCAGATCTTCCTCTCTCAAGGTGAGGCCGAGCCAGTATCGCTAGAGGTTGATTGCTCAGGGGTCCTTTCGAAGGTCGTCCAACTGCAGAAAGGTTACGTCGGGGCCCAACTGACCCGCCAGGACCCGACCGGCGCTTGGACCGGCGCGGTCGCCGGAATCAAAATCACAGTCCAGTGAGGCTGAGCGTGGAAGCTGGCTGCGGCCGGTGCTGAACGCCGGAGGCTTGGACGTGCTCGTTGTGCCTCGGGGATTCCCGGCCTATGCCCGCGTGTTCCACCCCGCCAGGCGAGACCGGCCCACGGGCGAGGACGGCGGACCCGTAACGTGGACCGATGTGGCGCGCGTGTTCGGCAAGACAATGCACCCGCTGGCGCAGTACCAGCGGCTCATCGGGCCCCAAGTCGGGGAACGGCAGGAGGTACTCGATTCCAGTGGGTGGCGGTATTCCGAGCCGGATCAGGGAAACCTCGACGTCGACATTCTCGAGCCAGTGGCCACAATCCTGAGCCGGCACACCACCACGCCGGACAATGGTGTGGCCGCGGTCTGGGAAGGATGGGGCGGATTCACAGGCTCTGCAGGGTACCGGCCGCTCACCGCGGTCCGAGGCCGGCATCCGGGGATTGCCGGAAAGTTCAGGGCGGCGCACCGCTCCGGGACCGGCCTGCTGCCTGCAAAGGCGATGAAGGCTTCCCGGCTGTCGCTCCCAGGCCGCGATCACTTCCTGTTCGCGGCCGCACCGCGGGCCTTCACGGACGCCTCATGGATTCAGGACGCCCCGTGGAACCGGGACCGGTACTGGCCGCAATCGCCCAACCTTCTCTGGCCCGAGGACCGGGCCTGGGTCATGGTCAGCGAGGTCGACTTCGACTCCACCATCATCGCCGGCAGTCACGGTCTCATCGCAGAGCTCATCGCCCACCCACGAATCGAAGCGTTCCAGATTCCCGAAGGTGCCGACCTCACCCAGGGCGCCGACGACCTAAACCGGCCGGACGCCTAGGGGCCAGTACATCCTGGTGGGTGGCGGCAGTGCGGCGACAATTCCCGACGGATTACAGTTGTCTACCCCGGCGATCCCAGTCGGCTCTGCGGGCCTCCTCCTCGTCCCAGAAGGGCCAATCATTCCGACGGACGCGGAGCAGATGCAGGAAAAGAATCGCGCTGACAATGAACCAAGCGGTGTAGATCCAGAAGGAAGCTGCATCCCATCCATTGTTCGGCCTGAGCTTGCTGAGGGTGAGAAACCCACTGCACACGGTCTGTGCGCCGGCGCTCCAGGCTGCAAGCCTCCAGGCACCGCGAGCCATCCGCGGTTCCAGTCGCTTGCGCACCTCACTGGTCGGCATGGTCAGAGCCTACGGCTTACCGTGTGTAAGGTCAGCGTCGTCCTTGAACCGGTCAACTCGCTTCTGGCAGTGCACCGCCAAGACGATGAGCAGCATTGAAGCTCAGCGGCTTTGACTCCCCCGGGAGGTGCTACTTCACCCTCGCCGCCCAGGAGGGCTTCTGGGACGGCGTCGAAGCAGAGGTGGACTTCTGGGCCCGGCAGGTCGACCTGCCCATCAGGCATACAGGCGAACCTGGTGGGATCTGAGCTGAGCGGGGAACCACCGACCAGAAATCCTCATCCGTCCTCGTTGAGCCGCCAGGCGTCAGGCGGGAGAGGATTTGGTGGCGACGGATCAGTTCCCACCGCCCGTTTCCGTGGGCAGGATCCCGAGGTTCAGACGGTGGTTTGTTCCAGGGCTTCTTCCTCCACCGGTTCTGCTGGGGTATCCCGGCCGGACCACGTCTTGATGATCGTCCAGGCGACGGCAGTCACCGGCACTGAGAGTACAGCGCCGATGATGCCGGCAAGGATCGTGCCAACGGTGAGGGCGAGCAGGATGACGAGACCGTGGATGGACATGGCCTTGCCCATGAGGACCGGCTGGAGGAAGTTGCCTTCGAGTTGGTTGACGACCACGACGACGGCCAGGATGATGATCGCCCCGACGGGCCCGTTCGAGACCAGGGCTACGAGCACTGCGAGGCCGCCGGCGGCTGTGGCGCCGACCAGCGGGATGAAGCCGCCCACGAAGGTCAGGACGGCCAGCGGCAGCGCCAGTGGCACCTGCATGATGGCCAGCGCCCCGCCGATGCAGACGGCGTCCACAGCGGCGACGGCGGCCGTACCCCGGACGTAGCCGCCCAGGACTTGCATCGACCGCTGGCCTGCCGACTCGGCCTTGGCCCGGTGGCCTCCTTTGAAGCCGCGGAGCATGAACGCCCAGATCTGGTCGCCGTCCTTGAGGAAGTAAAACAGGACGACGGCCATAAGGATGAACCCGGCGGCGAAAGAGGTAACCGCGCCGAGGCCGGTCAGAGCGCCGGAGCCGAAGCTGGGGCTCGTGACGTAGTCAACGACGGCGGTGCGGGCGTTCTCGATGGCCGGACCATCCAGTGGGAGGGGGCTGTCTTTGACGAGGGCGAGGGCCTGGTCGAGGCCTTCCGAGGCGTGGGCGATCAGTTCGGGCAGCTCGCTGCGGACCGCCATGACGATCCCGAAGATGGTGCCGCCGAAAACGGTGATCAGGGCCAGGAAGGAAAGGCCGGTCGCTGCGGCCGGTTTCATCCCCCGGTTTTTGAGCCGGGTGACCAGCGGGGCAATCGCCGCGGTCAGGATCAGTGCCAGCAGGATCGGGATGACCACGAGGCTGACCTTGAGGAGTCCGAAAATGGTGACACCGGCCAGGGCAAGGATCAGCAGGATCTGGGCTGCACGCGTTCCCGCGCGCCCGAGGCTGTCGGACCAGATGGCCGGGATGGGCCTTGTGGGGGTGGTTATTTCAGACATGAGTCAACTTTCAGGGAGAGGATGAGAAACCGGGCTTCAGGTGAGGTCCGGCTGCCCAGGCAGCGAGGGCTTCGGTGACGATCTTCTTCGCGGCCGCCGGCTTCAAGTCTGGCCCATCCCACGCGCCGGCCTCGACACTGACCCTGAAAATCCCGGCTCTGGCCGCGC
>JBKPJW010000132.1:0-1260 GCA_046730875.1 Actinomycetota bacterium
GTCCAAGCCGTCCACCGCGCCCGCACAGTTCACACGGTCGGCACAGTCCACACGGTCGGCGCCGTCCACCCGGTCGGCGCCGTCCACCCGGCCCACGGGATCCACACCGGACGGCCGGGCCGGGTCCATACCCCTGCCCTCGTCCTCGCAAGCACTGAAATCCCTGACGGCTTCCATGGCAAAAGACTACGGCGAGGGTGCGACAAGAATGATGGGATCGGCTGGGTTGCGGTATGACTGCAGATACAACCGACGCCGAGGTAAGGTTCGTCGTCCAAAGTGATCTGTCCGCCGCACGATGACGGCAGCTAACGCAGCGGCCAGACGGACCCGACCTTGCAGCAGCCTGCTCGAAGGGTCCCCATTACTTGGTCTGCCTAGCGGCTTACTTGGTCTGCCTAGCGGCCGGCGCGCCCTTGGAGTTCCATCGCAGGCAACGAAAGGCCAAGGCCGTGGCCGTTACTGAGCGCCGCAACGGGTTGGGATGCCAGCCGGGAGAAATGCACTTACACTGCTGGAATGCCTATCATCCCGGATACCAAGGACTGGACCTGGGTCCTGTCACAGCCCTGCCCCGAGTGCGGTTTTGATGCCTCCGTCGCGACCCCCGCCACCGCGCCCGGGATGGTCACCAGTATGCTCCCGCGCTGGCGGGCCGCCCTCCGCCGGCCGGACGCGGCGGAACGCCCCGACGACTCGACCTGGTCGGTCCTGGAGTACGGCTGCCATGTCCGTGATGTCTTCACTCTCTTCGATCACCGGCTGTCCCTCATGTTGACCGAGGACGACGCCCGGTTCGACGACTGGGACCAGGACAAGGCGGCCATAGATCAGGACTACGCCAGCGCTGACCCGGCCGAAGTCGGCGCCGAGCTCACCGCCGAGGGCGAGCAGATTGCCGCGTCGTTCGCGCGCGTCCCGGAGGCGGACTGGGGCCGCAAAGGGACCCGAAGCAACGGCTCGGTGTTCACAGTCCTGACCTTCGCGCAATACTTCCTGCACGACGTCGTCCATCACCTCCACGATGTGGATGGATAGCGCGTCGATAGGGTAACGCGGTGGCAGGAACCGATGGGTAGCGCGCGGGCTGCGGACGCGGGCGGCCAGCATCTGGACGGGCGCCGCGTGGACATCTAACGCAGTCCCCTACTGCGATTACTGCGATGCCGACCGGAGATCCTTGTCCCACGCCATGCTCTGGTTGACCACCGAATAGCCCATCTTGACGTAGAGCGCCAGAGCCCCGGACGGGTTCTCCGA
>JBKPJW010000133.1:0-3425 GCA_046730875.1 Actinomycetota bacterium
TGTCGACATAGCTGCCCGGACGGACGACGTCGGGACTTTTGGGCGGGTGAGGGTATCAACGTCGGTGTAGCTGCCGGGACGGCGGGTATCAACGTCGGTGTAGCTGCCGGGTGCTGCGTAGCGGCCCGTCAGTGGAGTTTCAGTTGGCGGGCCCGAACGTGGACTCCCGGGTCGCAAGAGCCAACTCCGCCAACGAGCTATCGATCTTGGCCGGGCTGGCCGCCGGCTTGGTCGAGGCCGTTTCCATGACTTTGATCGGCCCAAGGCGTCCGCCGCGGCCCGGACCTTGTAAAACCAGGCCCGGGACACCTTATGACGTCGGCAGAACTGTGTAACCGCACCCCTCTCCGCATCGTCAGGCCATGTCGCCACCAAATGCCGGATCTTGATATTGGGGTGCAATTTGCTCATGATCCGAGCAAAACCGGTCCGAGTGTCCACGATGTCCTGAGACACACTGTCCACGATGTCCTGAGACAGAAATGTCCATTAAGTCATGAGACTCAACAACGCCAGGCCGCCGGCAACGCCGCCAAATCTTATAGCGCAAAGGGTGCCGGGATGCCGGGACGTGGGACAGAATGGGTCCATGACCCGAATCGCAATCATCGGCGGCCACGGAAAAGTGGCTAGGGAACTCTCCAAAGTCCTGGCTACGGACGGGCAGGAGGTCACCGCCATCTTCCGCAACCCCGAACACGCGTCCGACGTCGCGGCAACCGGCGCCACCCCAGTCGTCCTGGACGTGGAGAATGCGACGACGGCGGAAATCGCCGAGGCGCTCTCGGGTCACGACGCCGTCGTATGGTCAGCCGGTGCCGGCGGCGGAAACCCCGGGAGGACCTACGCCGTGGACCGTGACGCCGCGATCCGCTCGATGGACGCTGCTGCCCAGTCTGGCGTCGGCCGCTACGTCATGGTGTCCTATCTTGGAGCCGGACCGGACCACGGAGTGCCCCGGGACGACCCCTTCTTCCACTACGCGGAGGCCAAGGCCGCCGCTGACTCCTACCTGCGCGGCACCAGCCTGGACTGGACCATCCTCGGCCCCGGCGCGCTCACGGACAAGCCGGGCAGCGGCCTGATAGACGTCCACGTCAACGAGCCCTGGCAGGCTGCCCAAACCGCCCGCGCCAACGTCGCCCTCGTCGCTGCGGCCGTCCTGGAGCTGCCCGCCGCAAGCGGCCGGACTATCGGGTTCCGCGACGGCAGCCAGCCCATCGCTGCAGCCTTGGAGTCGGTGGCCTAGCCCGTTCGGGGAAGTGGGCTCAAGGAGCAGCTGGCACTCATTATGGGCTGCTGCTCGCCACGGTGGTCGCTGAAAAGCATCATCGTCATCTACCACAACCTCATGGAGTTCGCGGAGAACGCCGCCTCGGGCGAATAGCGCACGGTTCAAGCGTGGATTGGCGGCAGTTCACCGTCAGGATGCGGTGAAGATCGGCGCGGGCCCGTGGTGCCACCCGACTAAGTGTGTCGCACGCAGGCAGCTCATTCAGCGTTGCCTGTTGTCCACGACGGTGACGCCGGGATGAGGGCAGCTGCCTGGTAGAGGGCAGCGCGTGGGTCGGCGGGGATGACCCCGGTGCGAAGGGTATCTGCGCTGATGATCAGCGCCTCCATCTCCCGGGACGGGCCTGCACCTTGTGTGCGCTCATGGATGAGGTTCAGGAGTGCCTTTGGATCCTTGGGCAGACTGGAGACCTTGTCCAGCCAGGCAGCCTGGGTCCGTCGGTCGCTACAGTGGCATGGCCGTAGACAGCCGTCGTTTCGGTCTTCAGGTCGGTCCGAATCATCGCCCACGGCTTCGCCTGTGCATTCGGGCTCTGCGGCTCTCCCAGTGCGTCATCAGGTCGGCGGTCAGCGCCGCTGTCCGTTTCGGCGCACCGTAGACGGCCTTCGCGACGACGGCGACGCTCGCCTCGATCCGCGTCCGCTCGGTATCGACCGAGCCCACGGTCGCCTCGTCGTCCGCCTGGTCCAGGACTTCCACCGTGACCTCGGAAGCCGCGCGGGGTCGATCCCGGACTTAGGCCACCTATCGTGTCCTGCTCCGGCAGAGTAAATTGAAGAAACACGCTGCTGCCGGGCAGGGTCGCCGTCCGTATCGCGAGCAGCACAACCCGACCATCCGGCACGGCAACCGTGTGGGCCGCTTGGGCCTATGTCAGAAGTGAGCCATGGCCGGGTGGCCGGCACAGTGCTTCGTCTGTTCCGGAGCAACCGGGGCGGCGCGGTCCGCCGTGAAAAAACGGACGCGGTGCATCCCACTGCGGGAACGGGCATTTTCTGACGGGAGTTACGATGCGAGAGATACTTCTTCCTTCCGGTGAAACTGTCCCGGTGCTCGGGATCGGAACGTGGGGAATGGGTGAGTACCCCGGCAACGCCGCGCGCGAGACCGCGGCGATCCAGATGGCCCTGGATCTGGGGATGTCCATAGTCGATACCGCCGAGATGTATGGCAACGGCGCCGCCGAGGAACTCGTCGGAAGGGCGCTGGCAGCACGCCGCAACGAAGCGTTCCTGGTCACCAAGGTCCTGCCGCATCACGCCACGCTGCGCGGAACCGTCGCCGCTTGCGAGGGCAGTCTGCGTCGCCTTGGAACGGACCGCATCGACCTATATCTGCTGCATTGGCGGGGCGTTGCTCCCTTGGCCGAAACGCTCGAAGCCTTCGAATACCTGCAGCGCGACGGAAAGATCCGGCACTGGGGCGTTAGCAACCTCGACGTGGCGGACCTGGAAGACCTTGTGCGCCTGCCCGGCGGACAGAAGGTTGCTACCGACCAGGTGCTGTACAACCTGACCCGCCGGGGCATCGAGTTCGATCTGCTGCCCCGCTGCGTCGGGAGGGGCATCCCGGTGATGGCGTACTCACCCCTGGAGCAGGGGCGAATGCTGGACGATCCAGTGCTGGTCCGCATCGCAGCCGAACACGGCGCTAAACCCGCGCAGATCGCCCTCGCCTGGGTGCTCAGGCAGCCGCTCGTCCTGGCGATTCCAAAAGCCTCAAGCCCGCACCATGTCCAGGAATGCCACCGAGCCCTCGACCTTCGGCTCACGCCCCGCGACCTGGCTGACCTGGATCGCGCCCATCCCCCGCCCACCCACAAACGCGTGCTCGAGGTGATCTAGGCGACCCCTCGGAAGTCCATTCCGGGCGCACAGGCCCGTCCATCCACACCACGTCAGGAGAATTAGCCATAGACCTCATGGGCGTACCGCTGTTCGAATGATTCTTCCGTCAAGCGGCCAGCCTGGAAATCGACACGTATGACCTCCGGCGCTTCTACGACTTCGTCAGCGACAGAACCTACAAACTGCTCGTGCGGGCGGAAGCCCCGGTCAAGTCAACCGGCCGCGACATTATCGAGCCGCGCGACCTGCGCATCATCAAGGGCCTGCAGGAGTGCATGCACCCC
>JBKPJW010000134.1:0-1448 GCA_046730875.1 Actinomycetota bacterium
GAAGGTGAACTTCGCGTCGTCGCCCTCGCCTTCGACGTCCACCACCACGATGTCGCCGGAGTGCAGCTCGCCGAAGAGGATCTTCTCGGAGAGCTGGTCCTCGATCTCGCGCTGGATGGTGCGGCGCAGCGGCCGGGCACCCATCGCGGGGTCGTAGCCGCGGGTTGCCAGGAGCACCTTGGCCGCCGACGTGAGCTCGATGCCCATGTCCTTGTCCTTGAGGCGCTTCTCCAGCCGGGCAACGAACATGTCCACGATCTCGATGATCTCGTCCTGGGTCAGCTGCGGGAAGACCACAACGTCATCAACACGGTTCAGGAACTCGGGGCGGAAGTGCTGCTTGAGCTCCTCGGTGACGCGGGCGCGCATCCGGTTGTAGCCGGTCTGCGTGTCCGTGCCCGACTGGAAGCCGGTGGCCACACTCTTGGAGATGTCCCGGGTGCCGAGGTTCGTGGTCATGATGATCACGGTGTTCTTGAAGTCCACCACGCGGCCCTGGGAGTCGGTCAGGCGGCCGTCTTCCAGGATCTGCAGCAGCGAGTTGAAAAGATCGGCGTGCGCCTTCTCCACTTCATCGAACAGGACCACGGAGAACGGCCGACGGCGGACCTTTTCGGTCAGCTGCCCGCCCTCTTCATAGCCCACGTAGCCCGGAGGGGCACCGAAGAGCCGCGACACGGTGTGCTTCTCCGAGTACTCGGACATGTCCAGCGTGATGAGCGCGTCTTCCTCGCCGAACAGGAACTCCGCGAGGGCCTTGGCGAGCTCGGTCTTGCCGACGCCCGTGGGGCCGGCGAAGATGAACGAACCGCCCGGGCGCTTCGGGTCCTTCAGGCCTGCACGGGTGCGCCGGATCGCCTGGGACAGGGACCTGATGGCCTCGTTCTGGCCGACGACGCGCTTGTGCAGCTCGTCCTCCATCTTCAGCAGGCGCGAGGACTCTTCCTCGGTCAGCTTGAAGACCGGGATACCGGTGGAATTCGCGAGCACCTCGGCGATGAGATCCTCATCGACTTCGGAGATGTCGTCCATGCCGCCGGTCTTCCACTGGCGTTCCTTCTCGGCGCGCTCGGCAATGAGCTTCTGCTCCTTGTCGCGCAGCGAGGCGGCACCTTCGAAGTCCTGCGCGTCAATCGCGGATTCCTTCTCCAGCTTCATGGCGGCGATCTTCTCGTCCATGACCTTGAGCTCCGGCGGGGCCGTCATGCGGCGGATGCGCAGCCGCGCGCCGGCCTCGTCGATCAGGTCGATCGCTTTGTCCGGCAGGAAGCGGTCCGAGATGTAGCGCTCGGACAGGGCTGCCGCCGACGCGAGGGCGCCGTCGGTGATGGTGACGCGGTGGTGCGCCTCGTACCGGT
Source organism: Actinomycetota bacterium (assembly GCA_046730875.1). Lineage (GTDB taxonomy): Bacteria > Actinomycetota > Actinomycetes > Actinomycetales > Micrococcaceae > Arthrobacter. The sequence goes on from JBKPJW010000134.1 coordinate 1,359, forward strand.
CGCGGAGGCCCTTGAGGATCTCGATCGCATGCGCAACGGAGGGTTCCTTGACCTGGATCGGCTGGAAGCGGCGCTCCAGCGCGGCGTCCT
>JBKPJW010000135.1:0-5204 GCA_046730875.1 Actinomycetota bacterium
TTCTGGACGTCCAGAACGGCCCCTGCTGCGAGCTAGTTGGGTCCGGGCCGGGCCGCGACAGGCTCCCCGTAAGATTGGGCTGTGACCGAGACTGTGACAAAGACCGTGACTGAGACGATCCGCATCCGCCCTGCCCGCACCGGCGACGTAGCCGCCATCAAGACGCTGGTGGCGCCGCTGGCTGACAAGCGGATCCTCATGGCCAAGGAAACCGTGGCCTACTACGAGAGCCTGCAGGAATTCCGGATCGCCGAATCGCAGGATGGCGAGGTGATCGGCTGCGGAGCGCTGCACGTCATGTGGGAGGACCTCGCGGAGGTGCGCACCCTCGCGGCCTCGGATGCCTGGCGCGGTAAAGGGGTGGGCCACGCGCTGGTGGAGCGCCTGCTGGCGGACGCCCTCGCGCTGGGGGTTTCGCGCGTCTTCTGCCTGACGTTTGAGGTGGAATTCTTCAAGAAGCACGGCTTCGAAGTGATGGCCGACCAGACCGCCGTCGACCCTGTGGTCTATTCCGAACTCCTGCGTTCGCATGACGAAGGCGTGGCCGAATTCCTGGACCTGGCGCGGGTCAAACCGAACACCCTCGGCAACACCAGGATGATCAAGAAGCTGTAGGAGCCGGCCGTCTCCGGAGGTTTTCTGCCAGTCAACGCGAGGGCTTCCCTTCAATAAAATTGATGGATAAACTGGCAGCGGCCCAGGGGGTGGGCCGCCCTACCTTCGGAGGCAAGAAATTGCATAACGACGTGATCTTTCCCGATTTCTCCGCTTTCCACAGGACAGGCGCCGCCGCGCCGGCCGTACCGCAGCTCCCGGCGCTTGAGACGCCGGGACCGCCACCGCAAGAACCTGCCAGCCATTCGTCACCGGTTTTGGGCACGCCCGTAACCGGAGAAGCCGCCGGATCAGTACCGTCGCCCACGGTCCTCGCCCGTAAGGACCGCACCGCCGCGCCGCCGTTTTCGTGGCTGGGCGTCGACGCCTGGCCCGCCCTTCCCGGCGTCGGCTGACCAACAGGCTTGAAGCGCCTACCGCCGCCTATGCCCCAGTAGTAGGGTCTAAGCAAGCAGCCAGGACACCATCCAGGGAGCACCGCCATGAAGAAACTCATCAACGATCCCAAGGCCGTGGTCGACGAGTCAGCCGAAGGGTTCGGGCTTGCACATGCCGACCTCGTGACCGTCTTTCCGGACCCCAAATACATCGTGCGCAAGGACGCGCCGGTGGCCGGGAAGGTCGGACTCGTCTCCGGCGGAGGCAGCGGACATGAGCCGCTGCACGGCGGATATGTCGGGCTGGGCATGCTCGACGCCGCCGTTCCGGGCGCGGTGTTCACCTCACCCACCCCGGACCAGATTCTGCCCGCCACGCTGGCCGTGAACTCCGGTGCCGGCGTCGTTCACATCGTGAAGAACTACACCGGAGATGTCCTCAACTTCGAAACCGCCGCCGAACTGGCGCAGGCCGAAGGCGTCGAGGTCCGCACCGTCCTGGTCAACGACGACGTCGCCGTGCAGGATTCGCTGTACACAGCCGGCCGGCGGGGCGTCGGCGGAACGGTCCTGGTCGAGAAAATCGCCGGTGCGGCCGCCGAGCGCGGCGACAACCTGGACGCCGTTGCCGCGATCGGTGACCGCGTCAACCAGAACGTGCGCAGCATGGGCGTGGCCTTGTCTGCCTGCACGGTTCCGCATGCAGGGGTTCCCAGTTTTGACCTGGAGGAAAACGAGATCGAAATCGGGATCGGAATCCACGGTGAACCCGGGCGGCACCGCATTCCGATGGAAAATGCCGACGGCATCACCGACCGCCTCCTGGACCCCGTGGTCAGCGACCTCGGTCTCGCCTCCGGCGACAACGTGCTCTTGTTCGTGAACGGCATGGGCGGCACCCCGCAAAGCGAGCTGTACATCGTGTACCGCCGGGCCGCGCAGAAGCTGGCCGAGCAGGGCGTCACCGTGGCCCGCTCCCTGGTGGGGAACTACATCACCTCCCTCGAAATGCAGGGCTGCTCAATCACGGTCCTGCGCCTCGATGACGAAATGGTGGCACTCTGGGACGCACCCGTGCACACTCCGGCCCTTCGCTGGGGCGTCTGACCGTGGGGCTGGATGTCGGCTGGGCCGTGCGCTGGCTGAACCTCTCAGCGCAGGCCATGGCGGAGCACCGGGTGGAATTGATCGAGCTGGACCGGCCTATCGGCGACTCGGACCACGGCGAGAACATGGACCGCGGCTTCAAGGCAGTGCTGGACAAGTTGGCCGAGGCGCCCCCCGAAACCCCCGCCGCGGCCCTGAAGCTGACCGCCATGACGCTGATGTCCAAAGTCGGCGGGGCGGCCGGTCCGCTGTACGGTACCGCGTTCCTGCGGGCCGCCACGGCGTTGGGTGACACCGCCGACGTCGACGCAGCCACGCTTGCCGCAGCCCTTCAAGCCGCCCGGGACGGCATTGTTGTCCGCGGAAAGGCCGAGTCCGGGGACAAGACCATGGTGGACGCGTGGACGCCCGCGGTCGAGGCGGCTGCCGCGGCAGCCGGCGACGGCGACGTCCGGAAGGTGCTGCTGGCCGCTGCGGAAGCCGCCGAAGCCGGCGCCGTTTCCACAGACCCGATGCTCGCCCGCAAGGGCCGCGCCAGCTACCTGGGGGAGCGCAGCATCGGCCACCGCGACCCCGGGGCGGTCTCCAGCGCGCTGATTCTGCGCGCCGCGGCCGGAGCGGCCGAATGACAGTCCGGCTGGTGGTGGTCTCGCACAGCGCCAAGATTGCGGACGGCGCCGCCGAACTCGCGGCCCAGATGGCGCCGGACGTCCTCATCCTCCCGGCCGGCGGCACGGACGACGGACGGATCGGCACGAGCCTGGAGAAGGTCATGGCGGCGCTTGAGCAGGCCGATGGGGACGGCGTCGTGGTGCTGACCGACCTCGGGTCCGCGGTAATGACGGCCGAGTCCGCAGCCGAGTTCGCAGCGGATCCAGGCTCGGTGGTGATCGCGGACGCGCCCCTGGTGGAAGGACTGGTGGCAGCAGCCGTGGCTGCCCAGGCTGGGGCCGATGCTGCAGCAGTGAAGGACGCGGCCGAGGCCGTCTACCGGCCGCCGGCCCATCCGGCGGAGGCCGAACATGAGCATCAGCAGCCGCCGGACGTCACAGGGGATTTCGAGCTGGTCAATCAGGCCGGCATGCATGCCCGGCCTGCTGCGAAGATTGCCGGTGGCCTGTCCGCCATGGATGCCGACGTGACCGTGAACGGCGCTGATGGTGCCTCCATGACGGAGCTCATGATGCTTGCCGCCGGCAAGGGGACTGTCCTGCACGTGGAGGCCAGCGGCCCGGACGCCGCTAAGGCGGTCAGCTACCTGGAGCGCCTGATCAGCTCGGGGTTCGGCGAACCGTAGTAGGCCTGGACCGGAATACCCGGAGGAGCTTCGGGAGCCCTCGGCGCGAGCAGATGAGCCGTGCGGCCGGGGGCTATTGCGCCTGCCGCAGGCCGGTCGCGTCGAGCACGACGCCGGCCGTGATGACGGTTCCGCACTGCTCTCCAAACGGGTGTGCCGTGCGGGGTGTGAAGGCCACGGACCGTGCGGGCAACGGGTTCCCGGCCGTATCCGTGCCCGTGGCTGTCACCTCGATCCGGCTGGCGGTCAGTGTTTCCATGTCCAACATGCCGATGAGGGTTCCGTCGGGTGAGGAGGTGGCCGAGCAGACGCCGTCACCGCCGGAGGGGCCCGATTCGCAGCCCTGGTCCACGGTGGTGCTCCCCGGATGGAGTTCCACGTCCGCGTTCTTGCAGCGGCCGTCCTGGCAGGCCGACAGGTGGATGGTCCGCACTGACGGGGCGTACTCCCGGGCCACGGTGAGGGACACAACCGGCGCCTGGCCGATCGCCGGGCAGACGGTCTCCGGCCGGCACGAGGTTGCCAGGACGGCGGTGAGGGCCAGAGCGGCCGCGGCCGTCAGCTTGCGCATGCCCCCAGCGTAAATCCTCAGGCAGGCAGCCGGAAGCCATCCCGGTGCAGTTCCGCGAGGCCGTCAACCAGCAGGCCCGCCAGCGCGCGTTCCAGCTGCTCAGGAGCCGCATTGAGCCGGTGCAGGGCAGTGAGCGGGATCCCGATTCCCTGCGGTTCGAAGCCCAGGTCTGCAGGGGCCTGGTGGAACAGTACCGGCGCCACGGGGTCCTCGGCCACCCGGAGGACGGCCATCACCGCGCCGCGCACCTGCCGGTCCGTGCCGTGCCAGGCCTGCCCCTTGGGCGTATACGTCGGCGGCGGCTCGCCCGCAGCAAGCCAGGCGCAGGATTCGCGAACAGGGCATTGGCCGCACTTGGGAGCCCGCGCCGTGCAGACCAGGGCGCCGAGTTCCATCACGGAGGCGTTCCAGCGCACCGAGGCGTTGGGGTCGTCCGGTAGCAGTGTAGCCGCCAGCCGCATTTCGGCGGCGGTCAGGGCCTGCGAGGGCAGCGCCGAGCCGGAGACCAGCCGCGCATGAACCCTGCGGATGTTGGTGTCTACCACGGTTTCCCGGCGTCCGAAGGCGAACGCGGCAACGGCCGCCGCGGTGTAGCTGCCCACGCCGGGCAGTTCCAGCAGTTCGTCGTAGGTGCCGGGGACGGCACCGCCGTGGCTGTCCCTGATTGCGACGGCGGCGGCATGCAGGCGCAGGGCACGGCGGGGATACCCCAGGCGGCCCCACGACCGGACGGCTTCCCCGGCGGGCTGGCCGGCGAGATCGGAGGGTTCCGGCCAGCGGTGCAGCCATTCCTCCCAGACCGGCAGGACCCGGACCACCGGTGTTTGCTGCAGCATGACCTCGCTGACCAGCACACCCCAGGGCGTGCAGTCCGCGGCCCGCCACGGCAGTTCCCTCGCGTTGGACGCAAACCAGTCAGCCAGGGCGGCATGGAGGCCGGGGACATCAGCGGCGCCGGCATGCGGTCCGGCGGCCAGGGGCTCCCGCTGTGCCGAGGCGGATACTGTGGGCGTGGGGGTTAGAGTTTCGATCCATTCAGCGTAGTAGATCCGGATAATAGATGCGGGCGATCCGCGTCCCCGCGGCGTGGTCGGGCGCCATAGCCCGCGCGTTTCTCTAGGCTAGAAGCATGGTCAGGCAAGGCAGTTCAGGAACGGGCGGTTCGCGCCCGAAGGGTTCCGGCGGAGGACCAGCCGCGCGAAAACCCGGACGGCCCCCGCTCAGCCCGGTCTACCGC
>JBKPJW010000136.1:0-6817 GCA_046730875.1 Actinomycetota bacterium
AGCATATCGCCGGCTGGCCTCGCGCTGGGTGCCGATCCGGCAGCTGGCCCGCGCTTCCTAGGCGGGCTGCGCGGACCGGTGCCGCGGCGGCGCCGTCGTGGTCCGCACGATCAGCCGGTGCGGCGCCACTACCGACTGCACGGATCCGGCATGTCCGTCGAGTTCGTCGAGCAGCATTTTGGTGCCGAGCTCGGCCTGTTCGTCCGGACGCTGGCCGACCGTAGTGAGTCCCATTGCCTGGGCGAAATCGTGATCGTCGATGCCGATGACCGACAAATCTTCTGGCACCCGCACACCGGCCTTGTGGGCCTCGAAGATGACGCCCATGGCCATCTCATCCGAGGCGCAGAAGATTGCCGTGGGCTTGAGCCCGTCCGCCGCCCAGAGGCGCCGGAACGCTTCCTGGCCGCTGCGGACGGTGAAGTCACCCCACGCGTCCCACTCGGGCCGGACGGGCAGCCGCGCTTCGGCCATGATGTCCCGGAAAGCCTGGATTCGGACCCTGGGAACGTCGAAGTTGAGGTCGGTTTCGTCGTCGCCGTGCAGGAGGGCGACGTCGGTGTGGCCCAGCCCGATCAGATGCCGGACTGCGGTGGCGGCCGCGGCGTAGTCGTCGATGCCGATGTACGGGCACTCTTCGACGTGGCCCCCCACGACCACCAGCGGGATGTCGATCTTCTGGAGGTGGTCGATTTCCTCGTGGGTGAGGGCCATGCAGAGGACCAGCAGGGCGTCGATCTGCTTGTAGACCATGGTCTTGCTGAAGAGCCGTTCCCGGTTGCTGCCGTGGCCGCCGAGATTGAAGAGGGAAAGGTTGTACTGGCGGGCGTGCAGTTCCCGGTCTGCGCCCTCGATCGCCTTGGAAAAGAACCAGCGGCTGACAAAGGGGGCCAGCACACCGATTGTCTTGGTCCGGCCTGTTGCCAGGCCGGACGCCGAGGACGAGGCAACGTAGCCCAAGGACTCGGCCACGCCAAGGATCTTCTCCCGCGTCGCCGGGGAAACGCGGGGCAGCCCGCGGACCGCCCGGGACACAGTGGCCGTGGAAACGCCGGCAGCGGCGGCCACATCCTCAATGCTGACGCCGGTGTGGCCGCCGCGCTGCGCCCGTTCTGTCCGTGCCACCTTTTGTTCCTCTTGGTAACGGTCCGTGGAAGCCTGGCGGCCGCCGCAGACGTGCTGTGCCCTGCCTCCCCCGCGGCAGATGATTTGTGCTGGCTTTGACTGCCTAGACGCGCCGGCTGGCCGTCCGGCGCGGCAAACGCCGGCGCAGCCGGATCATCCCGTAAAGGGCCAACAGCATGGCGAGCAGTCCCAGGGCCCAGAAGAGGGCCGGCTGGCCGGTCACCTCCATCCAGACGGTGACCACCAGCAGCACCACGGTCCAGAAGCCGAGGAACCCGATGATGATGTCAAAGTCCTCGCCGGAGCGCACCTTTCGACGCGTCGCCGGCACGTGGCCCAGGTTCTGTTCCTCGGTCATGACGCCACTCCCACTTGACGCCATCCTCACTTAACCGCGCCGGCGGTGAGGCCCGCAACGATCTTGCGCTGGAACACCAGCACCAGGATGACCAACGGAATGGTCACGATGGTGCCCGCTGCCATGATGGCCGTGTACGGGATCTGGTTGGGCTGCGCACCGGCGAAGCTGGCAATGGCCACCGTGACCGGCTGCGTTGCGTCGGACGAGAGCTGGCTGGCGATCAGGAATTCATTCCACGAGGAGATGAAGGCCAGGATGGCTGTCGTGAAGATGGCCGGGGCGGCCAGCGGCATGATGACCTTCCGGAACGCCTGTCCCTGGGTGCAGCCGTCCACCCGCGCCGATTCCTCAAGCTCCCACGGCATCTCCCGGAAGAAGGACGTCATGGTGTAGACGGTCAGCGGCAGCACGAACGAGATGTTCGGGATGATCAGGGCCTGGTAGGTGCCCATCCAGCCGATGTTCGTGAAGAGCTGGAACAGCGGCGTGATGAGGGCGACACCGGGGAACATGGAAGCCCCGAGGATGAAGCCCAGCACGAGGTACTTGAACCGGAAGTTCAGGCGGGCCAGGGCGTACGCGGCAAACACGCCGATCACCAGCGAAACGATGGTGACGACGGCGCCGATGAACAGGCTGTTGAGCAGCGCCTGGCCGAAGTGGTTGCCGAAAGACGTGTCGAACGCCGTCTTGAAGTTGTCCAGCGTCACGTGGGTCGGCAGTATCGAGGTGTCGTAGGTGTAGCCGACATCGCGGAACGCCGTCACCACCATCCAGTAAGCCGGAGCCAGGCACCAGAAGAGGATCACCGCAGCACTGATGTAAGTGCGTCCTTGGGACCACTTCTCCCGGTTCTGCGCGACCTTCCGCCCCCGGTCCTGCTGTGCGCGTAGTTCGGTCGCGGCGGTCATTTCTTCCCCTTACCTGCGCCGGTCTGCTCCACCACGTTCGCTCCAAGGAAGCGTACGAAGATGAAAGCCACCAGAAAGATGATGATGAACGTGATGGTGGACAAAGCCGCCGCCGCGTTGAAGCCTTGCCTGATCTGGTTGATCACCAGGATGGACAAGGTGGTGGTGTTGTTCGCTCCGCCCGTCAGGATGTACGGCAGGTCGAACATGCGCAGTGCGTCCAGGGTGCGGAACAAGATGGCCACCATGAGCGCCGGCTTCACCAGCGGCAGGGTGATCAGCCGGAACCGCTGCCAGGCTGAAGCGCCGTCGACCTTGGCCGCCTCATACACTTCCGCGGGAATCATCTGCAGGCCGGCAAGAATCAGCAGCGCCATGAACGGCGTGGTCTTCCAGACGTCCGCGATGATCACGGCCCACCTGGCCGGCCATTCGCTGCCGGTCCAAAGGACCGTGGTGTTGAAAAGCTTGTTGCCGATGCCTTCGAAGGCGAAGATGAACAGCCACAGCTTGGCCGTAACGGCGGTGGGGATGGCCCACGGCACCAGGACAGCTGCGCGGACCAGGCTGCGGCCCTTGAAGGCCCGCGCCATGATGACGGCCATCCAGAAGCCGAGCACCGTCTCCAGTGTCACCGTGACGATAGTGAAGAAGAAGGTGGTGCCGGTGGCGGACCAGAACTGCGCACCGAGGGTTCCGGGCGGGCAGTCAACGGTCCCGCCGTTAGGAGCCGGACATTGCTGGAATATCCAGTTGGTGTAATTCGAGAGGCCTGCCGGGCCGCCCTCAACGAAGAGACCCGTGGCGGGGTCCAGGCCGGCATCCTTTTGGAACGACATCACAATGGCGGTGATGATCGGGTAAACGATCACGATCGACAGTGCGAGGATTGTCGGCGCCAGGAGCCAGGCTGCCCAGCGCCCCTGCGTCGCGATGCGGTTGTCCTCTCCTACGCCCTTGGGTGCGTGGTGGACCGGTGCCCCGCCCGACGCCGGTGCCTTGACCGACGTCGGGCCTACTTCAGTTGCCATGATGGACCTACTGTCCCGCGCTAGCGGATTCGATGGACTTCTGCATGTCGGACAGGGCCGCGTCTACGGTCTTCTCGCCCTTGATGGCCGAGTACGCGTTTTCCTGGATGGCCTTGGTAACGGCCGGGTAGTACGGGGTGACGGGGCGGGGCACTGCGTTCTCGATCGAGGTCTTCAGGACCGGCAGGTACGGCAGCTTGGCGACGAGTTCAGGGTCGTCGTAGAGCTTGCCGAGCACCGGTGCAAGCGAACCCTGCGTGGCGAAGAACTTCTGGTTCTCTTCCGTCGTGAGGAACTTCAGGAAGTCCAGTGCCGTGGCCTTGTTCTTCGAGTAAACGCTGATTGCGGCGCTGTGGCCGCCGAGGGAGGAGGCACCCGGACCTTCGGCGCCCGGGAGAGCGGCCATGCCCAGGACGTCCTTGACCTTGGAGGATCCTTCGGTGGTGGCCAGGTTGTAGACGTAGGGCCAGTTGCGCAGGAACAGCAGCTTGCCGTCCTGGAACGCCTGGCGGCTCTCCTCTTCCTGGAAGGTGATGGCCTCCTTCGGGATCTGGCCGTCAGCGTAGGCCTTGGTCAGGTTTTCGAGGCCTGCCTTTGCCTCAGGCGTGTTCAGGCTGGGCTTGCCCTCCGCGTCCAGCACGGACCCGCCGGCGGAGTTGATCGCCTCGGAGGCGTTGACGGTCAGTCCTTCGTACTTCTTGAACTGGCCGGAGTAGCAGCCGATGTTGTTGGCCGTCGCGATGGAGCACATGCTCATCATCTCGTCCCAGGTCTTCGGGGCCGTGGGGACCAGGTCCTTGCGGTAGTAGAGGATGCCGCCGTCGGAGGATTCCGGCGCCGCATACAGCGTGCCCTTGTAGGATGCGGCCTCGACGGTCGGCTTGATCATGGCCGAGGTGTCCAGCGCCATCTTGTCCTTGAGCGGCTGCAGCCAGCCCTTGGCGGCGAATTCGGCGGTCCAGACGACATCGACGCTTGCAACGTCGTAGCCTGCGTCCTTGGCCTGGAAGTGCTGGACGAGGTCGTCGTGCTGCTGGTCGGCCTGGTCGGTCTGCTCCTTGAACGTGACCTTCTCATTCGGGTGGGCGGCGTTCCACTTTTCGATCAGCGGGCGGACCACGTTGCTGTTGTCCTTGCCCTGCACATAGGTGATGGGGCCGCGACCGTCCAGGCCCTGCGAGGCAGCGTCGCCGCCGCCGCTGGACGTGCCGCCGCCTCCGCCGCCACACGCCGAAAGGGTCAGGGCCAGAACGCCTGCTGCGGCGACCGGAAGTAGGGAATTGCGGATCTTCATACTGGAGTGCTCCTCGCTGAGTACCTGTGAAAACGGCGGTGCAGTTGATGTGCCGACCATCACAGTAGTCAACACTCAGTAAATAATGCAAGCGTTTACATGAAACCTTTATCCAAAGGAGATTAGGCCGGCGCGTCGGGGCATACGAGCCCGCAGGAAGATGTGGCGCCCCCACCGGCGGCGATCCGGCTGCGTCGGGCGGATTGTTGCTTGAATCTCACCGGCCGTTAGCGGACCCGTTCGGCCCGGCCGAACCGCGACCGCGCCCCGGATCCGATGTGGATCAGGACCGGGGTGCGCTTGCCGATCACGGCGTCGAGAGCCTCCACGAGTGCGGAGACTTCGGCCGCGAGCGTGTGCGGGGCGACGCCCTGGCGAGGTTCCACTCGGATCCTCAGGCCGGGCTCTCCCCGGATGTCGTAGGCGGCGACGGTGACGCCGGCGAGGTCGGGCCGGTCCGCGAGGGCCGCCCGGAGCGTCTGCTCCGCCACGCCCCAGCCGATCCCGACATTGCCCGGCACGTCGCCCGTGTCCTCTTCCGCGACGATCAGGCTGGTCCGGCCTTTACCCTGCTGGGCCAGCCAGGCGACCATCAAAGCGAGCACCACCACCAGCACGAGGCAGATGACGAGCCACAGCCAGCTTTCCGGGCGGCGGGGGAACTGGGTCCGGGCGAACAAATCGAGCCAGAAGTTCAGGACTCCGCCCGCCCAGCCATGCCACCAGGCGGCGACGGCGGGGACGCTTACAAGCAGCATCAGGAGAACGCCGATGGCGAGAAGCGTGATGCCGAGCAGGCCGAGCAGGATGCGGTTCAGGACCCTGGGCGTATTTTTCATGCTCCCACCACTCCTGCCGTGGACACCTGAAGCCGCACTTCCGGCATGGGCCAGGGGCCCATTTCCTGCAGTTCCCGGCGCACAGCTTCCAGGACAGCGTCGGAGCGCAGCGGCACGCCGGAGGTCGGCCGGACGTTGACCGCCACCCGGTTCCGCGACACAACCACCATCACCTGTTCCGGTGTCACGTTGGCGGCCAGCCGCGCCTGGCGGGCGAGTGCGGCGGCGATCACCTCATCGTCGACCACGACGGCGGCCCGGCGGTCCGGAAGCAGGTGGCGCGCCCGCCGCCCCGGCAGCACCGCGTTGAGGAAGAAAAACAGTCCTGCCATGGTCACGACTGCACCCGTAACGCCGAGCAGGAGCGGCGGCGCCCCGGCCGGAAGCGCGACGGCGCGCTCTGCCGCCGTCAGCGGGTCCACGAGCCACGGCGGCTGCCCTATCGCCCGGACCGCAGTCTCCAGCAGCGCATAAGCGCACACCAGCATGATCAGAGCTGCCGCCATCACAGAAACGACGGCACGCGATGAGTGCGTCTCCCGTCTGAGGATCCGATCCATGCCGGCCGCGCCGGACCCAAGAGGAGCTTCCGCCGGCACCATCCCGGCGTCCTCCGGGCCGGAGCCGATGCTGGGGTTCTGGGTGTCCTGGCTCAATGCACCCGACCTCCCCCGTGCACGGTGGCCCCGCTGATGCGGATGTCCACCCGACTCAGCTGCGCTCCGGTCAGTTCGGTCACGCGGTGCAGGATCGATGCTTTGGCGGCGACGGAACGCTCCCAGATGGACCCGCCGGAGGCTGCAACCCGGGCGGGATCCCGGAGGACCGCAGTGAGCGGCGGGACCGCCACGGGCGTGACCAGGGACAGCGCCAGCAGCCCGTCATCGTCCGACCACTCGGCACGCACGTCGTGCGCCGGCACGCCGAAAGCCTCGCCCGCGGCCGCCCGCGCCACGCTCGTCAGGGCCTGGGTGCTGATGCGGTTGTGCCCTGCCCGCGCGACGCCGCGAACCGGTGCCCCGGCCGTGACGCTCACGAGGAGGAACGCCGGCCGGTGAGGGCATCAAAGACGCTGCGCAGGTCCAGCTTCCCCTCCACTGCCCGGCCCAGCATCGCGCCGATGCCCATAAACAACAGGGCGCCCAGAAAGCCCCAGACACCGAACTGAAAGGCCATGAAGGCCACGAAGGCCCCCATTGCGATCCCCACTATCGTCAGATTCATTGGATGGCCTCCCTGACCGGCCGGACCTCGGC
>JBKPJW010000137.1:0-4321 GCA_046730875.1 Actinomycetota bacterium
CCCGCTTCGACAGTCCCTCGGTGTTCGGACGGCTCCTTGGCCCGGAGGCCGGATTCTGGTCGATCCGGCCCGCCGGCGCCCATTCTTCCAGCCGGCGCTACCTCGGGCCCACGCTGGTCCTGGAAACCACGCACACCACCGCCGCGGGAAGCATAACCGTCACCGATGCCCTGGTCCTCGGGGACGGCCGCCGGGGGCACGAACTCGGGGCCGACTCGCCCGGCGTCCTGCTGCGCCGGGTGTCCTGCACGCAGGGCTCCGTCGACGTCGATGTCGTCCTTAGCGTCCGGCCCGACTACGGCCTTGCCCGCCCGCTGCTCACCCGGCCCCTGCACCGCGGCGCCGACGGCGGGATCCTGATCAGTGCCGGCGATGCGGTCCTGTCGTTCTCGACGCCGGCGGCCGGCCAGTTCGCCACCGACACCGGCCCCAACGCCGGCCCCAACGCCGGAACAGCGCAGGCGCGCCTCACCCTCCGCGCCGGAGACGTCGCCGGATTTGCCCTCCACTCCGGCTCCCGAGACTCCAGGACCGACGGTAGCAGCAGCGCCCCGGAGCCCTGGACCCCGGAATTCTGGACCCAGGCCGAGATCGGACGCCGGATCGAGGATACCGTCAAGGGCTGGACCAGCTGGGCCGCGATGCACCAGAACTACCGCGGCCCGTGGCAGGACCTCGTGGCCGGCAGCGGACGGATTCTTCAGGCGCTGAGCTACTACCCGAGCGGCGCCATCGTCGCCGCCCCGACCACATCGCTGCCGGAGGTGGCCGGCGGCACGCGTAACTGGGACTACCGTTACAGCTGGATCCGGGACGCCAGCATGACCCTGCAGGCCCTGTGGGTTGCGGCCTGCCCGGACGAGGCAGGGAAGTTCTTCCAGTTCCTGGCCACGGCGGCAGCAAGCCAGCTGTCCGACGGGGACGAGCTGCAGATCATGTTCGGCATCGGCGGGGAACGGGAGCTCCCCGAACGCGAACTCGTTCACCTGCCGGGCTGGCGGGGCAGCTCCCCGGTCCGGGTGGGCAACGGCGCCTGGAACCAGCGCCAGCTCGACGTCTACGGTGAACTCCTTGACGCCGCCGCCACCTTGCCGGAGTATCTCGCGGAGCTGGCACCGGAGACCCGGAAGTTCCTCGCCGACGCCGCGGACTCGGCCGCCGCGCGCTGGCGGTCCGCCGATCACGGCATCTGGGAAGTCCGCGGGGAGCCGCGCCACTACCTGCACTCCAAGCTCATGTGCTGGGTAGCCGTGGACCGTGCCATCTCCCTGGCGGGAATCCTGCAGGCAACCGAAAAGGTCCCGCGCTGGACGGAGGCGCGGGACGCGATGGCGGCGTCCATCCGCACCGAGGGGTGGAGCGGGGCGGCGAACGCCTACACACAGGCGTACGGCTCCGAGGACCTCGATGCCTCGGCCCTGATGGTCTCCATCGTGGGCTTCCTGCCGGCAGATGATCCCGGCATGATCGCCACAATCGAGGCGATCGAGGAGCGGCTCACCGACGCTCGCGGCCTGGTTTACCGCTACCTGGCTGATGACGGCATGACAGGGGAGGAGGGCACCTTCCTGCTGTGCACCTTCTGGCTGGCGCACGCCCTGGCCCTCGCCGGACGCACCGAACGCGCCCGGGCCGTCTTCGAGCGGGCCGCCGCGTTCGCCACGGATTTGGGCCTGATGGCCGAGGAGGTCGCCCCGGACAGCGGCGAGCTCCTCGGCAACTTCCCGCAGGCGTTCAGCCACATCGGCCTGGTCAACGCCGCATGGGCGATCAGCGAAGCGGAGGACCGCGAAACGGAAAACAGGGCGGCCGGATCCTGACCCGCAGACGCGCGAGGACGCGCGCAAGAGCCAGGCCCCCGCAGACGCGCGAGGGCCCCGGCCAGGTTTCCCCGGCCGGGGCCCTCGCCATCAGCCTTACGCCTGCGCGGGCGCCTCGGCCGGAGCCAGGACGACATCGCTCACGGTCAGTTCGCCCTCCCCGGCCACAAGGGCCAGTTCACGCGCGTTGGCCGCGGCCTTGAGGTCGGCGAGTCCTGCTTTAAGCTGGGTGATGACCGCCTCCGGAGCCGTAATGACAGCAGAGAGCACCTCGGTGCGCTGCTTGACCTTGGCCTCGGACTTGGCCTTGCGGATGCCGCTGAGTGCGGTGCCGACCGTGGCCAGGAGGGTGGTGTCGCCGTCGACCCGGACGGCGGACGGCCAATGGGCACGGTGCACGGAACCAGTGCGCCACCAGCTCCAGACTTCCTCGGTGGCGAACGGCAGGAAGGGCGCGAAGAGCCGCAGGAGCGTGTCCAGACTGGTCGCGAGGGCGGCCAGCACGGACGCCTGCTGCTCCTCGCCGGCGGCACCGTAGGCGCGGTCCTTGATGAGCTCCACGTAGTCGTCGGTGAAATTCCAGAAGAAGCTCTCGGTGATCTGCAGGGCGCGGGCGTAGTCGTAGCCCTCGAACGCCTTGGTGGCCTGCTGGACGACGTCCGCGAGCTGGGCCAGGACAGCCCGGTCCAGCGGGTTGCTCAGCACGGACACATCGCCGGAAACCACCGAGTCCTCGGTGGCGCCCAGGTTCAGGACGAACTTGGAGGCGTTGAGCAGCTTGATCGCCAGGCGGCGGCCGATCTTCATCTGGGCGATCTCGTACGCGGTGTCCGCACCGAGCCTGGCCGAAGCCGCCCAGTAGCGCACGGCGTCCGAGCCGTACTCGTCCAGCACGTCCGTGGGCACAATCACGTTGCCCTTGGACTTGGACATCTTCTTCCGGTCCGGGTCCAGGATCCAGCCGGAGATGGCCGCGTGCTTCCAGGGCGCAACGCCCTGCAGCGCGTCGGCGCGGACGGCGGAGGAGAACAGCCATGTCCGGATGATGTCGTGCCCCTGCGGGCGCACGTCGAACGGGTAGACCTTCGCGAAGAGGGCCTCGTCGGTGCTCCAGCCGCCCACAATCTGCGGAGTCAGCGAGGAGGTCGCCCAGGTGTCAAGGACGTCCGCGTCGCCCGTGAAGCCGCCCGGGACATCGCGCTGGGATTCCTCGTAGCCGGGTGCGGCGTCGGCGGCCGGATCCACGGGGAGATGTGCGTCCGCGGGCAGCACCGGCGAGTCGTAGTCGGGGTTGCCGTCGGCGTCGAGCGGGTACCAGACCGGTACCGGCACGCCGAAGAAGCGCTGGCGGGAAACGAGCCAGTCGCCGTTGAGGCCCGAGATCCAGTTCTCGTAGCGGGAGCGCATGAAGGCCGGGTGGAACTCGATGTCGTTGCCGCGGCCGATCAGCCGTTCGCGGCGGTCCTCGTCGCGGCCGCCGTTGCGGATGTACCACTGGCGCGACGTCACCACCTCGAGCGGCTTGTCGCCCTTTTCGAAGAAGTTCACCGGGTGCACGATCTTCTTGGGCTCGCCGTCGAGCAGTTCCGCGGCGGAGAGGAGTTCCACCACGCCTTCCTTGGCGCTGAAGACGGTCTTGCCGGCGATTGCCGCGAAGTTGGCTCGGCCTTCCTCGGTGGTGATCCACTCGGGGGTCTCGCCGATGATGCGGCCGTCGCGGCCCACGATCGCGCGGGTAGGCAGCTGCAGTTCGCGCCACCAGGTGACGTCGGTGAGGTCGCCGAAGGTGCAGACCATGGCGATGCCCGAGCCCTTGTCCGCCTTCGCGAGCGGGTGGGCCTTGACCTCCACCTCAACACCGAACAGCGGGGAGGTGACCTTCTTGCCGAACAGCGGCTGGTAACGCTCGTCGTCGGGGTTCGCCACAAGCGCGGCACACGCGGCCAGCAGTTCGGGGCGGGTGGTCTCGACGAGGACCTTCTCGCCGTCGGCGGTGAAGAACGGGTAGCGGTAGTAGGCGCCAGCGACTTCGCGGTCCTCCAGCTCGGCCTGGGCCACTGCCGTGCGGAAGGTGACATCCCACAGGGTGGGAGCCTCGGCCATGTACGCGTCGCCGGCGGTCAGGTTTGCCAGGAACGCCCGCTGCGAGATGGCGCGGGACTTGTCATCGATAGTGCGGTAAGTCAGGTCCCAGTCCACGGACAGGCCCAGGGTCTGGAAGAGGTGTTCGAAGACTTTCTCGTCCTCGACCGCGAGCTCTTCGCACAGCTCGATGAAGTTCCTGCGGGAGATGACGTCGAAGTCGCGCTGGTTCTTGGCGGGTTCGGCCGGGGGGCGGTAGCCGGCGTCGTAGGAGATCGCCGGGTCGCAGCGCACGCCGTAGTAGTTCTGCACGCGGCGCTCGGTGGGCAGGCCGTTGTCGTCCCAGCCCATGGGGTAGAAGACGTTCTTGCCGGTCATGCGCTGGTAGCGCGCCAGGACGTCGGTCTGCGTGTAGGAGA
>JBKPJW010000138.1:0-15798 GCA_046730875.1 Actinomycetota bacterium
CGTCAACGGGCACCCGTTCGCTAGGTCCAGGAGTCAACAGAACCCGGGACAGTCCCTCGAAGTAGCGCACAGCACATGCTTTGGCACCTCTAATCCTGGCAGCATCTAACCCGCGTTCATCTTCATCCGCGCTCTGCCCCGCGGACCGGGCTTTGCGGTCCTCCTACTGCTATCTGCAGTGCGGAGCATTGCGGTCCTCCTACTGTTATCTGTGGGACTGAGAATGTTAGCCTGACCTAGGATCACTGAGAGAGGGCCAAACAACGGCAGCACGGTGCTTCTGCCGGTCGCTCAACGAAGTCGCGAGTCGTTGCATGTCTGGACCCTGTCCTGCCGTTGCCCTATCGTTGGGGCACCGATCACATTCGATCCGCGGATCTCCGCATCGGAGGTACATGATGGGAATCATCTCGTCGGGTTTTCATGGAAAGCGGCGCACCGGCAATCCAGCGTTACCACCCGGCCAATACGAGACAGGAAGCTTTCCCGTGCTGACGGCCGGCCCGGCACCCTATGTCGCCCCAAGGGACTGGGAATTCTTCATTGCAGCCGAGACGGGCCAGCGCCGCACCTGGTCCTGGGACGAGTTCATGGCCCTTCCGCAGGTTGATATCCGGACCGACATTCACTGCGTGACCAGCTGGTCCAAGCTAGGCACCACGTGGCGCGGCGTGTCTCTGGACACCCTGTTCCAGAACGTGGAAACAACATCGGAATTCACCACGGCTCACTCTTACGGCGGCTATACGACCAACGTCCCACTCCAGGACCTGCTGGATGGCCAGGCGTGGGTGGCCTGGGAATTCGACGGTGAGCCACTGGAACGGGCCCACGGCGGACCCGCCCGCCTGCTGGTGCCTCACTTGTACTTTTGGAAGAGTGCGAAGTGGATCAATGGCATCGAGCTGATGCCGCACGATGTTCCGGGCTTCTGGGAATCCAACGGATACCACATCTACGGCGATCCGTGGCGTGAGGAGCGCTACTCATGAGGCAGGACACATGAGCACCCTCTGGCGGGTCGCCGAAGTGATCAGCGGCGTTCCGGAAACGGAATCGTCCAGAACCATCGGGCTCCGCGTGGACGGTCTGAACGGCAACCTTGCCGGCCAGCACATCGATATACGGCTCACGGCGGAAGATGGTTACACGGCTGTGCGGTCCTACTCCGTGGCGACGGCCGGCATGGACGAAACCCTAGAGATCACGGTCGACGAATTGGCCAACGGGGAGGTCTCCCCCTATCTGGTCCGGGACCTGATGGTCGGAGACCAGCTGGAGATCCGGGGCCCTGTCGGCGGCTGGTTCGTCTGGCGGCCGAGCAACCCGAACCCGGTCCAACTGATCGCCGGAGGATCCGGCGTCGTGCCGCTCATGGCCATGATCCGCGCCCATGAAGCATCCGATAATCCTTCTCAGTTCCGGCTGCTGTACTCACTCAAGTCGCCCGAGACAGGGTTCTACCGGGACGAGCTGCTCACCTTGAGCCGGGAATCCCCCAAGCTCACTGTCGACTATTTCTATACACGCAAGGCGCCAGAGGGCTGGCCAAGCGCCCCGAAGCGGCTCACCGGAGAAACGCTGCTGGCGAACATTATGCCGGTGGACGTTGCCCCCGACATCTTTATCTGTGGTCAGACGATGTTTGTCGAAACGGTCACAGACTGGCTGGTGAAGGCGGGCTATCCGGCCGACTCGATCAAAACCGAACGCTTCGGCGGAACGGGAGGAATCCGGTGACTGGCAACAACGGCTCCGCTTACCCCGGCGCTGAGCACCCGCGCCTCGAGGACCAGGACATCGCCGCAGCCGCGGGCAATCCAATACCCCACCTCGATGGAAACGCGGCGGCAGGACAGCTGTGGGAACTCTTCCGCATTGACATCGTCGCAGCGATCGGGCGTTGCAAGAACTGTGGCGCCGTCAGGGTCTTCGGGGAAGCAGCGGTCTACACCGACGCCCCGGGAATCGTTGTGCGCTGCAGTTCCTGCGGAGGTGTGCTCCTGCGCCTTGTAGAGACGCCCACCAAATTCTGGCTCGACGTCAGCGGACTCAGCTACCTGCAGATCGACCGGGAGACCTAGGGCGAATCTCCTGTCGACATCATGGATTCTTGGAGTCCACTCCCCGGGTCACTCGTGTGCCCCGCCAAAGGGTCAGGACAGCACGCGATGGTCACGTCGGGGACCGAGGTCGTTGTCCGCGAATCCACCTACTGAGATTCAGGATGCTGGACGCCGTTGGCCTCGACATTCTGCTGACCTCAACGGTAGGCGTCCCCTGTCGGTGTAATCCCTCGTCAGTCGCATTTGGTACCCCATAAGAACGGCCAACCGCTTTTCACTCAGAGGTCCGCTCCTGGCCTTAAACCTGCAATGTTGCGCCTCGGCCGAGTGGAGAAGCTGGAACCGCGGCCATGGTTTGATAGCCC
Organism: Actinomycetota bacterium; assembly: GCA_046730875.1. Classification (GTDB taxonomy): domain Bacteria; phylum Actinomycetota; class Actinomycetes; order Actinomycetales; family Micrococcaceae; genus Arthrobacter. Next base: position 2,432 of record JBKPJW010000138.1, read on the forward strand.
CGACATCGACTGTCGGAGGGGTGTGCGATTATTGCTTCCATGCCGTCCTGAGTCGTCACCTTCTTTGAGATGGGGGACTATGAGAGTTCATTGGTCCAGTTATGTCCGCACTAACGCCTTGTCGGCTCTGAATTCAACGATTGGTTCAGCAAGACAATGAGGTTCAAATATTGGGCCGGGGCAGGTGTGGATGAGCGAGAGAAGACAAAAGAATCAGGGCGGAACCTGAAGGAGTTCCTGCCCCGTTTCTTTTTCTGCGGGGCCGATGCGGCCGCGGCTGTTGACCTGAAGGCCCTGGCTAAGCGCCCACTTCCGGATTTCACCGGCGGTGGAGGCACTGGGCCGGGAAGTGAGGGTCCGTCCCCCCGTTTTACGGGCAGCCTGGGTGAAGCGACTCAGGGCTTCACGCAGTTCGTTCGCGTGAGCCTCATTAAGGTCAATCGTGTATTCAACGCCGTCGAGAGCGAATGAAACCGTTTTACTTCCCTCGGAGCCGTCGAGGTCATCTTCGAGGATTGTAATGGTGCCGTGGAGTGGAGTGCACGGATCAAATGAACGCGCGCATCTACCGGTCCTACTTGACAACATTTCTGAGCGGACTCAAAATTGAATAGACTCATTTTTGCTTGGCCGCACGTCATAAAGGGAGCAGCACGCCATGAGGGCATTCGTCGTCACCAAATACAAGGAGCCGCTGCGCGCAGCAGACGTCCCTGAGCCGACCGTCGGCGACCGCGATGTGCTGGTCCAGGTCCAGGCAGCTGGTCTCAACCAATTGGACGAAAAGATCCGCCTGGGTGAGTTCAAGCAGATCCTCCCGTACAAGCTCCAGCTGATCCTCGGCAACGACGTCGCCGGCACCGTCATCCGTGTCGGGGCGAGCGTGCGCGGCTTTAAGCCCGGTGACGAAGTCTACGCCCGCCCCGACAAAGACCGCATCGGCACGTTCGCTGAGCGCATCGCCATCACCGAGGCCGATCTGGCACTGAAACCCGCATCGATCAGCATGGAGGAGGCCGGCTCGCTACCGCTGGTTGCGCTTACGGCGTGGCAGGCCCTCGTTGAGCAAGGTAGCGTACGGCCGGGGCAGAAAGTTCTCATTCACGCCGGGGCCGGCGGGGTCGGGTCCATCGCCATCCAACTCGCCAAGCACCTCGGCGCCACCGTCGCGACCACCGCAAGCGCCTCCAACGCCGACTTCGTGCGCGACCTCGGCGCGGACACGGTGATCGACTACCGCACGCAGGACTTCGAACAGCTCCTCGCCGGGTACGATCTGGTGCTCGACAGCCTCGGCGGGGAGAACCTCGAGAAGTCACTGCGCATCCTGAAGCCCGGCGGGAAAGCGATCGGAATCGCCGGTCCGCCGGACCCGGCGTTCGCGCGCAAAGCCGGCCTGAACCCTGTGCTGCGCCTGGCCATCGCGGGGCTCAGCAGCAGGATCCGGCGGCAGGCGAAGAAGCTCGGCGTCAGCTACGAGTTCCTCTTCATGCGTGCCAGCGGCGACCAGCTGCGGCAGATCACCGCCCTGGTTGACGACGGCCTGCTGCGCCCGGTCGTGGGGCAGGTCTTCGGCTTCGCCCAGACCCCACAGGCGCTCGATTCGCTGGCCAAGGGCGGTTTCCGCGGCAAAGCCGTCGTCACCCTTCCCTCCTGAGCCGCCGGCAGCCACTCACCTCACAGACCACTCAGGAGGACTACCGGCATGAGCAGCTTTGACACCCCGAACGGCTCCGTCGTCACCTCGTACACGAAGGCCGCCACACGCGCCATCACTGCCGGTGGCGTCACCTACGCCTACCGTGAGCTGGGGCCCAAGACCGGCATCCCCGTCGTGTTTTTCGCGCACCTTGCCGCGACGCTGGACAACTGGGACCCCCGCGTCATCGAGCCCATCGCGAAGAACCGCCACGTCATCGCCTTTGACCAGCGCGGTGTCGGCGCCTCCACCGGGCAGGTTCCAGACAGCATCGAGGCGATGGCCGACGACGCCTACACCTTCATCAAGGCCCTCGGGTTCGACACGATCGACGTCTTGTCCTTCTCAATGGGCGGCATGATCGCCCAGGACCTGCTCCTCAAACATCCCGACCTCGTCCGCAAGCTCGTTCTGGCCGGTACCGGGCCGCGGGGCGGCAAGGACATCGACAAGGTCGTCAGTACGACCTACTGGGACGTCCTCCGCGCGACCCTGACGCGCGCGGACCCGAAGGAGTTCCTGTTCTTTAACCGCGACGCCACCGGCAAGTCGGCCGCGAAGGCGTTCATCAAGCGCCTGCAGGAGCGCACTGTCGACCGCGACAAGCCGATCAGTACCAAAGCCTTCCGGATGCAGCTGAAGGCAATTCAGAAGTTCGGCCGCTCCGCGCCGTCGGACCTGTCGAAGCTCACTCGCCCCACCCTCATCGCCAACGGCGACAACGACCGCATGGTGCCGTCGATCCTGTCCGAGGACCTGCACCGGCGCATCAAGGGATCCGAGCTGATCATCTACCCCGACTCGGGCCACGGCGGCATCTTCCAGTTCCACGACCGGTTCTCCCCCGTCGCCGTAGAATTCCTCGCCCACTGACCAGCACGTACCTGACTAGATCCCGCCAACAAAGCAGAGAGGCACTGTGGCGCTGCCCGCCCGTGAATACGGGCGGGCACAGCCATTGGCGTGAGGCCTCGTCGCGCTGCCCAGCTCGAACAGGGCCCGCACAAACGCGTCAGCAGGGTGATCAAACGTATCGCCACACCTGACGCGGCCCCTGGCTCGTGACTACCCCGGAGTGTCAGGCCAACCCCGGATCCACCGTTGTTCAGACAATCCCCACCCGTTCCGTCGTCTCTTGTTGGGGGCCATGTGGGCCGCGGCGTCCTTTGGCGGGTGTGGTGCCACCGCGCTCACTTTTGGTGAACGCGGTGGCGCCGGTTGTTCGCTTATGCGTTCGTGTCCACCAACTGCGGGTAGACCGCTTCGAGGGGGGCGCTGAGTCCGGCCTTGAGCTGGACTGACGTGTCGTCGGCGAGGACTTCGTACTCCCCTGCCTCGGTGGCGTCGAACACGGTGCGCACCAGCACGGCCGGGTCGAGCTTCGGGTCGATGGCGTGCGCGGCCATCGCGGTGTCGACGTATGCGACGTGGACGCCGACGACGTGCACGCCGGCGGGGGCGAGTTCGAGGCGGAGGGAGTTGGTCGCGGACCAGAGGGCGGCTTTGGTGGCGCTGTAGATGCCGGCGACGGCGTACCAGCTCAGGGCCGAGTGAATGTCGATGATGGTCGCTTCGTCCTTCGCCGACAGGACGGGAGCGAACGCGCGGGCGACGAAGAGAGGGCCGAGGAAGTTCGTCTCGACGTTCCGGCGGATCTCCTCGTCCGTGTGGGTGAGGATCCCGGCACTGGGAACCGACGCGCCGGCGTTGTTGATCAACACGGTCACGTCCGGTGCCGCCTCGACCGCTGCCTGGATGGAGGCCGAGTCGGTGACGTCCAGGGCGAGCGGAACGATGCGTTCGTCGTTCCAGGCGCGGGGGGTGCGGGCGGAGGCATAAACCTTTGCAGCTCCCCGCGCGAGGGCTTCGTGCACGAACTGGGTGCCGATTCCGCCGTTGGCTCCGGTGATGAGGACGACTGCTCCGTTGAGTGATGGCATGGCTGTTTCTTCTTTCTGAGGGGTGTGGGTTGGGTGAGGTCGGTGGCGGACGGCCCGCGGCAGACGATTAGGCGTGTGCCAGGGCGGGGTAGTCGGTGTACCCGGCCGCGCCGCCGCCGTACAGGGTGCCCGGGTCCAGCTCGTTCAGCGGTGCGCCGGTGCGCAGGCGCTGGACAATGTCGGGGTTCGCCAGCGCGAATCGGCCCAGCGGTGCGATGTCCGCGAGCCCGGCGTCGATGTCGCCGGCGATCTGCTCGCGTTCGCGCCCATACCGGACGACGAGGATGGCAGCAGGCCACGTGTCGCGGAAGGACCGAAGCAGTTCGTCGTCACCGAGGTGGTGTACGTGCAGGTACGCAAGTTTCAGGGTGGCGAGTTCGCCGACCAGGTGGCGGTACTGTGTCCGGACATCCGCGGGGTCCCCTTCGTTGATTCCGCCCAGCGGGAACGCCGGTGAAATGCGGATGCCGGTCCGGTCTGCCCCGATCTCCTCGGCCACCGCCTGGGCGACCGCGACGACGAACCGGGACCGGTTCTCCACCGTTCCGCCGTATTCGTCCGTGCGGTGGTTCGAGTTCGGCGAGAGGAACTGGTGCAGCAGATACCCGTTCGCGCCGTGGATCTCGACGCCGTCCGCTCCCGCTGCAATGGCGGAGGCTGCGGCGTGGCGGAACCCCGCGATGGTGGCCTGGATGTCGTGGGTGCTCAACTCACGCGGCACCGGCGTCTTCTGCGGGCCCGTTGGAGTGAACATGTCCTGATCAGCCGAGATCGCCGACGAGCCCACAGGCCGACGGTGGTGCGGGGTGTTATCCGGGTGCGACATACGGCCGACGTGCATCAGTTGGATGAACAGCGCTCCGCCGCCGGCATGCACGGTGTCGGCGATCTTTCGCCATCCCTCGATGTGTTCGGGAGTGTAGATGCCGGGGGTGTTCAAGTAGCCCTGGCCGTCCTCGGACGGCTGGGTGCCCTCGGTGATGATCAGCCCGAGCGAGGCGCGCTGGCCGTAGTACTCCGCGGCCAGTTTCCCGGGGGTGCCGTCCGGGTTCGCACGGCTCCGGGTCAGCGGGGCCAAGGCAAGCCGGTGCGAAAGTTCCACCCCACCGAGAGTGAATGGCTGCCAGAGCGTAGATGACGTGGTCATGGGCGCATAGTCCTTTGCATTGACGGGTAATCGGCCATTACCACCCGGGCGGACCGTTCCAGCCCCCCAACGGCATGGGAGAATTAGCGAAGAGTTCAACCCGTTACAGTAATGACCAAACTCATAACTGAGTGCAGTCATAATATATTCCCGGAGGATCCATCATGTCTCTCGCCTCCCAGCCGGTCGGACGGCGTGAGCGGAACAAGCAACAAAAGCTGGACCGTATCACCGCGGCAGCCAGCGAGCTGTTCGCCGAGCGCGGCATCGAGGATGTCACGACCCAGCAGATCGCCGACAAGGCGGACATCGGCACCGGGACCCTGTTTCTCTACGCCAAGTCCAAAGGTGAACTCCTGCTGCTCGTGCAGAACGCACACTACGCCGAAGCACTCCAGCGGGGTCGGGCGGATGCCGAAACCATATCGGATGTCCTCGATGCGGTGATGGCCATCGTCCAGCCGATCGTGGAATGCAACCGCATCCAGGTCGACAACGGACGCACTTACCTGCGGGAGATGGTCTTCGGCGATCCCGAGGAGCCTCGACACAGCGAAGCTCTGTCCATCGTCGCGCAGACCGAGGAGGCCACCGCTGCCGTCCTGGGCAGGCACGAGCAGGCCGGTGCGGGGGATGCCGCAACGATGGCCCGCATCGTCACCGCGATCATGTTCCTCAGCATGGCGGCGAGCGTGAACGCCGCCTTGAGCATCGACGATATTGTTCGGGACATCCGGGCCCAGGTCGGCGTGCTGCTACCTCGCTGACGCAATCAAGTGCTCGCACTAACGCCCGGTGCCCACCAGTCGCCTGCGGTCGTGGATGGGCAGGCGCCATTCGTCAAGGACCTCATGGCCAAGGTAGGAGCCAGAGACCGCGCCCAGCTGGTCGCCCACGCATACGCATACAGGGCATGTCTCGCCTCCTGATCCATCTATTGCGAATGCGGTAGATGGATCAGTCCATGCGGACCATGCGAGCCGACCCCATTGACTGGACGATAGTCGTGCCGTCGAGGCGCAGGTGCTCCCAGGCCCGCCACAGGGCCTCCACGCGGGGTACGGCCTCAGGGTGAAAGTAACACTCCGTGCACCATTTGACTCTGCGGTCATCGACGTCGCGGACGTAGGTGGGCAGCAGCGAAACAGCCGCCCTGGACGTTGCCGTGGACGTCCGGTTCACCCCCGCCGGCACACCCCTTGCCGTCCGGCACGAGGGTCGGATCTGGGCCGTGGCCGATCCGATGCACTGGTTCGCCCGGGACGCCTGGTGGGACACCCGGCGCACGGCGGCCGTGGGCAGCGGTGACCTTGTCAGCATCGAATATTGGCGGGTGCAGGTCCGTCTCGGATCCAGCTCCGCGCTCCGCACTTTCACGCTGCGCCGGAACGCGCTCGCCACCCAGTGGCTTCTGCACGATATCAGCGATGGCGATTAGGCAATCGGTGTCACGAAACAGCCAGCCGATCAGCGATCAGACCTGGGCACGAATCAGGTCAGAATTTACGCTGCCGGCCCTGGAACAGGTGCGCCGCCGGCTCTCGGAGCTGATGGAAGACCCCGAACCCGTGATGCAGCAGCTCGTGCGTGTCTTCATCGACGACGGCAGGTTCTGCCCGGGCTTCCAGTTCCTCCCCGGCGGGCAACTGCGCCCGGCGGTCGTTGAGCTGTTCCAGCGTGCAATGGAGCTGCAGATCCCGCACAACTACTTCACGGTCTGGATGGTCACCCCCTCCAGGGAACTTGCCGGCGCCCGCCCCGTTGACCACCTGAAAGGCGAACCCGCTCCCTTGCTTCGCGCGCTGGGATCCTGCCGCTGGCCCTAGAAATGGGTGAGCGTTGGCATGTGCCGGCGTGGACTGGCATCTGTGCAGACGACTACTGAACCGGCTGGAGCGCTGCGTCGCGGGAAGGAATCAGTTGCTAGTGGACGACGGTGCCGGTGGAATGCACAACGGTTCCGGTGCTTTGACTTCGTCCGCTGATGTCGATCTGCAGCTGGCATCGCTGCAGCGGCGCTTCCAGGGCATAGGAGAGTTCCGCCAGGGTGGATGTTTGGATGCGGTGGATGAGGTCCTGGACGTCGGCCCTGTCATTGACCGTCACCTTCAGGCTCAGTTCGGGGGCTCTGGCTGTTCCTCGCAGCAGGGCCGCGGATGAGACGACACCCGGTTGGGTCTTGATCTGGTTTTCGACGGCTGCGGCGAGGACGGACGGGTCGCAGACGGTGAATTCCTTGCTGCCGTCGTCATGGAGGCGATAAGCGCCCGCCCTGTTTTTCCTTGGGATCTGGGCGATGATCCACAGCAGCCCCAGCACCCCGATGATGACTCCAATGATCAGTATGACGGCCGCGACCCACTGCTGCGCGAAGACCTCGGACAGATCACCTGTGACGACGGACTTCCAGGCGGGGGCAGTGTTGAAAAGGGCAGGCAGTGTTCCGTCGGCCTGCAGGAGCAGTGCGGTGCCGGCGGCCAGGAAAAGGATGCCGAGAACTGACAGCCAGATCCGGTTCAGGGTTCCTGCGGTCTGTCTCATCGGAATCCATCCTTCAAATAGTCGCTGTGGGCGGGCGCGCGAATTGTCCTAGTCTTTGGACCGGACAGTGGCGGTAACCTGCGGAACCGGGGAGAGCCCGGCTTCTTCCAGACGGGCCCGGACAGCGTCGGTGATCCGGGTGCGCAGGTCCCCTGGCTCGTGCAGGTAAGTCGTCACGCTCAGGCGTACGCGCCGGGTGGTGGCTGTCGCTGCAGCCGTGTCTACACCGTCGATCTGCAGGCACCGGGCTTTGGCCAGGCGGGCTACGGCATGGCGGGTCATCACAGTTTCCTGCTCCTGCACCGGCCGCGCCTCATCTCCGGCGCCGGTAGTGCCGGAATCATCGATTGTGAGGGCATTGAACCCGCCGGGAATGATGGCGCACAGCAACAGGATCACCCCTGCCACGATGGCGGCTATCCCGATCTGCCGTACGGCGGGGTCGTTCCACGCCAGCGCGCCGAGCCAGTCACGTGGTCCCTGCAGCGGGGCGGGCCACGTGCCGTTGACCAGCCGGGTGATGGTCAGCCAGACCAGGGCGACGCCGGCGGCCAGGAGCAGGATTCCGGCGATGAGTGCCGGGATGGCGCGGCTGGGCCGGTGCCGCAGGCGCGGGGACCGCCGGTCGTGCCGGCTCACAGCAACTTCCTTCGTCCGTTGGTGTCGGCGCCGGTGCTCAGCCACGAGATCCTAATGTCGATCTGTCGGACGTCAACTCCGGTCAACTCCGTCACCCTGGTCCTGATCCGGCGGCGCAAGGCCTCGGTGGCCTGGCGCAACGGCACCGGATACAACATCCCGACCTCCACACTTAAGGTCGCGATGTTCCCGGAGAGTTCCACGGATGCCTTCGGCCTGGCGGAGAAACCAGCACGGGGTCCGATGCCCACAAATCCGCCGGCGGATGATTCGTCGCGGACTACCTGGCCGGCGATTTTCTCGATCACCCTGGCCGCGAGAACGGTCTGCCCCCGGGCGCCCGTCTCGCCGAAGTCCCCGCCAGCGTCCCCAGCCCCGGGCAAGGGCAGGGCGTGGGCTCCTTGCGGGTTCATCGGCTCGATGCTCTACCGAACAGGGCCTGCAAATCGAGTTTTCCTTCCGCGACCCGACCGACCAGCAGGCCCACGAATCCGAGGATCACCGCGGCCAGCAGCGGCAGCCAGCCGCCGAAGCCCAGGACTATTCCCAATACCAGACCTATCGCCAGGCACCAACGTGTAGTAGACATAGCCATCCTTTTTCCTCATCGTCCGTTCCCCCTTGGCGGAGGATACCGTGACGGGTGGTTACTGCAGTGTGGTCTTCTGGACCTGCTGGTCCTCGTGCTCGTCGTCGGGCAGGTGGACATCGGTGATGTTGACGTTCACTTCCAACACTTCCAGTCCGGTGGCGCGCTCAACGGACTGAATGATGTTGCGGCGGATCCCCTGGCTGACCTCCACCACGGAGAACCCGTACTCGACGACGATGGAGACATCGATGGCTGTCTGACGTTCGCCCTTTTCCACGCTGACGCCGCCGCTGACATTGGTTTGGGAACCGGGAATGCGTTCGGTCAGGGCGCTGAAGGCGCGCCGGCCGGCACTACCCATGGCGAACACGCCGGGAACCTCGCGGGTGGCCATGCCGGCCAGCTTCTGCACCACGGTTTCCTCGATCGTGGTGTTACCGCGATCGGTGTGCAGTGCGTCCCTCGCCTTCAGTTGTTCCAGCCCGCTGCCGTGCTTCTGCTCCTCGGGCGTGGCCATAACGCCGCTGGAAGCTCCGGGGGTTCCGGGTGTCTCTGTCATCGAAAACATCTCCTCGTGGGACTGGTGATCGTGCTTACACCGATAAAGACGAAGCCCGGCAGGAATCGTCACGTGATGGCGCAGATTATTTTCCTCACTGGGCAACTGCACTGCGGGTCGGTTCCCGGCGTTGCCCGGCTGTGGCATATTGGGGCCAGGCACCGGTACGTTACCGGACAGGATGGACAGCGCATGGGTGATCATGGCCCCGGCTTCGAACCGGACCTGGACGAGGGGAGTATCGTCGCCCGTGCCCAGGACGGCGACCTGGCAGCATTCGAACACCTGGTGCTCACCTATCAGTACAGACTCTTTCGGCTGGCATACCGGATGCTCAACGACCACGGCGAAGCCGAAGACATCGTGCAGGAAACCCTGACAACGAGCTGGCGCGGTCTTCCCATGCTCGCTGATGTCGATGCTTTCGGTGGCTGGATCTACCGGCTGGCGACGAACAAATGCCTGGACCTGCTGCGCAAGCGGTCCGCCCATGCCGAGAACATCATCGGCCCGGAAGACCTGGACACCATTCCAGAAGCCCGTGCCTGCTCCGTGTCGGCCGCATCGGATCCCGCCCACGAGGCTGAATGGTCCGCCGAACAGGATGGCCTGACCGCAGTCCTGAACACGCTCCCCCCGGCACAACGTGCCTGCTGGCTGCTGCGGGAAATGCACGGACGCAGTTACGCGGAGATTGGTGTCACACTGAAGATCAGCCCGACAGCCGTTCGCGGCACACTCGCCCGGGCACGGCACCAGATAGCAGAAGGGATGAGCCCATGGCGCTAGACGAGATCCCCCGCCTCGGCTGCGGCCGTAGCATCGACGGCATCTGGGCCACCATCGACCGGCCACCCACCGCACACGAAGAACAGTGCGAACAATGCCAAACTGCCAGAGCCCGGCTGCAGAGACTCAGCAAAGCAACCCGTTCACTGCGCGAAAGCGACCTTCACAACCCCACGCTGAAACCCCGTCCCGGCATCAAAAACGCCATCATGGACATGGCCCGTGCGAAAGTCCGCCGCGGCAGCAGAATCCTCCTGCGCAGCTCAGAAAACGGCACCACGGAGATCAGCGAACAGGCCCTGAGCTCCCTCATCCGGTCCGCGGCAGAAGCGGTCCCCGGCGTCCACTCACGACGCTGCCGCATCGAAATACGCTCAGCCGCCGCCAGCGTCGCCGATGAAGACCACCCGCCCGGAACCACCGATACCGCCACCAATGACGGTCCTCGCCTCATCATCAATCTTCGGGTTGCCGCCGCCCCGGGCACCGTCATCCCCCGAACAGTGGAGGCGCTGCGACACGAGATCAGCAACGCGATTCCGGCCAGCGTCGGTATTGGCGCCGGAACGGTCAACATCACCGTGGAAGACCTTTACGATGTCTGACCAGTCCCTCCAAGGCTCCATCATCACCAGCCAGCTCATCGCCTCCATCGCCACCCGCACTACACTGGAAACACCGGGAGTCCTCAGACTCGAACCCACCAACCAAGGCTTCCTGCCCCGGCCCGGTCCCGCCGCCTTGCAAAACCTCCGCCATCCCCGCAGCCAGAACGGCACCTACCAACACGACGGCGTCACCGCGACAATCAGCGACGGCACCGCACGCGTCCACCTCTACCTCGCCACCGACATCGCCTACACCGCCCTCCACGTCGCCGAAAAAGTACAACAACGCGTGCGTGAAAGCATCAGCCACACCGGCCTCACCCCAGGCACGATCGACATCACCATCCTCGCCATAGAACACCACCGCGGCACAACCACCATGTAACCCGGAAGGATCAGCTGGAGCTGATCCTTAGGGACTGGTGTAGCAGCGGGTGTCGTTCGCCACGGCCACACGGCGTTCCTTCGTGGGGACATCAGGGGCGACTTCAACGACCCCTTGGGGCGGTTTTCCATTAGTTCCGAACCGGGTCCGGGAGATTGCGTGCCTGGCTGGCCGATGTCGCCGCGTGCCATGCAGCAGCCCTTGCCACTGATTCCCGTCAGACGCGCAAGCATGACCGGGGGGCAGTTGCATCGCAATTTAGCCCATGGCGGTACTGCGCACAGGCGCAGGTTCCAGTCCGATCGCGCGGAGCCGCCGGCCCATTGTTGAGGTAAGTAGTCGGCCGGCCGTGTGCCAGCGCGGCGGTCTTCGGCAACGATGGGGTGGGCAGCACCGGGATGTGCCCGATGCGGCTGATGGCATTGTCCCGGCACCACTGGAGAAACGGGCGTATTCGTGTGCTGTCCTTCGTCCCTGCGGCGGGCCAGGCATCTGTGCCGCCTGTGGCGGATTGGAGGGTGCACCCGTCGGAGTGGAGCCGAGTGCAGAAACCGTGAGGCCAGGATGAGTTCACGTCGGCGCCAACCTAGTTGAGACTCGGTGAGGGCCTTCAGGCGTGCCTGCCTCAGATGAAACCAGCGGGCAAATCTTAGGAAGGGCCGTCGGTATTCACCACGGTCAATCTGTTCAGCTGTGCTGCCGATCCAGACCTCGAGGGTGACATCGCCCTCGTCACGTGCGTGCAGCGCCCCAGTCGTAACGATGAAGGACCGAAGAATCTTGATCTGAGCCGGCGTCCCGTAGAAATCAAGGGATTCATGAATAATGACAACGCGTTCGGCGAGCATCCTCTTGAGAAGTGGCCAGGGTGTCGGCCGAAGGACTGCCCGCGTGCGTTGTGTCTGCGGCGAGGAGGGCGTCACGGGCGCCGACCAGAAAAGGTTGTTGGCGGATCGGCCTTGGTCCCCACAAGTGCAGCGGTCAGGGCGCTGGCGGCTTGGGCACGTGCGGTGTCATCGAGCGGTGCTGGGCCTTCTTTGATGCAGTTCAGCAGCGCGGCAGTGATTCGGGTGGTTTGTTTCGGAGAACGGATGTATGCGTGGCCCGCGCTGTCAGAGCCGAGTGCGGGGTCCGTGGAAGTGGCGATGAAGAGGGCGGCCTGGGTTCTGGTCGCCAGCCCGAGTTTATGCAGGACGCTGGCGACAAGGTTTTTGACGGACTTTTCCGAGATGCCCAGGTCCTGGGCAATGTGGCGGTTGCTCTTCCCCTGACTAAGCCCTATAGCGGCGTTTGTTTCCTGCCTGCTGAGGGGGCGGAGTCTGCCCGCCCTTTGCACGTCCTTCAGGGAGGTTTCGGACGGCTGAAGAAAGTGTTGGAACCTGCTGCTGAACGCCGTTCCGCCGGCCAGTGCCCGGCGGATCAACCGAATCTGTTCGGCATTGTCGTCCTGCATGGACAAGCACCCCCAAGCCTCGGAGAGGACCGCTGCAATCAGTGTGGTCTCGTCTGTTGTGTCGGCAAGGATGAGGCAGTGGATAGTCGGGTCTGTGGCCCGGATAGCCCTGCACACGGCCGTCCCGGTGCCGTCCGGGAGGTTCACGTCGAGGATGGCGAGCTGCGGGCGCAGCGCGGGGATCCGCCGTATCGCTTGCCGGGCGGATGCGCTCTCACCCAGGACGGGTATTTCTGCAGCTTCCAAGAGGTTGCGCAGCCCCAGAAGGACCAATTCGTAGTCGTCCAGCAGGAAGACGCCGTGCCCGGGAGCCGGAAAGCTGATCTGTGGGACTGGCTCGACCATGTGTTGCCCTGCTGTCGCCGTGGCCGGAAGACGCACCTCGGATCGCCCCTGTCAGTCCGGACGATCCTGGACAGAACTGGACGCCGCTCCCCGGTGGACTGTTCCGGCCACACGGGGGCGGAACCCAGGCCGGCCTCGTTTAGGCAAAATAATGGTCCTGACGGGCGCGCGTCGGCAGAGTCTTAAGGCCCTCGGTTGCCACGTTATCCCCGCACCGCGCGCTGATACTGCGCCAGCCCGGGGTTCCGGCGCGCCGTCACTTCTCGAGCGGATGTCACACCGGCAAACCCGCCTGCGGGAACCTGGGGGCTCAGCCCAGAACGCTCCCCTCACCGGTACCGGCCGGCTTGGGGTCAGGGATCCGCATCATGCGGAAGGAGGTGCCGAGCCCGGCGAGGCCGGCAAGAATCGGGACGAACAGTGCGATCTGGAGGGCCAGGGGCCGTGCCTCCGTGTTGATGCGGATGATTTCGTTCTGGATGTCCTCCGGTTGTCCGGCGATCTGTTCCTGGAGTTGCGCATCACTCATCAATTGGGCGTCCTCTTCCAGTACCGTCGCAACCTGCTGCTTCTCGGCGGCGGGGAGGACCGTGCTGGCATTCGACAGGCTGATGAAGATGGTCGAGAGCGATGCGAGCATGATGCCGCCGGCAAACGCGAGCCCGAAGGA
>JBKPJW010000139.1:0-5272 GCA_046730875.1 Actinomycetota bacterium
CCGCAACCTGGACCTCGCCGGCCCGCTGCTGCTCTCCGAAGCCGTCAACGCCGCCGTCGCGCCGCTCTTGGACGGGCCTCCGCTATTGGACGTGAACAGCGCCGGGACGGCACCGGGCCGGACCGGGAAGCAGCGGTTGCAGGCCGTCGTGGACACAACACTCCAGGCCCCGGCCGCGGAGCAGGCGGCCACCTACCGGGCACTGCTCCGCGCGGCCGTCCCCAACGATCTGCTCACCGACGCCCGGCTTGAGGAGCTTTTGAACCCGGCCAACTATCTCGGCCAGGCCGTTGACATCTCCCGCCGCATCCTCGCGGCATACCCGGAATACGCCGCCGGCCCGGCCTCACCTGAAGACCGTGCCACCGTCCCCAACCTCCAGAACGGAGCCTCCCGTGGCTAGACCCACCGTCAAAGCAGTCCTGCTCTCGCCCCAGCGCGCGCTGGGCGAGAAGCCCCTCCTCATCGTCGGGCCCTCGCTCGGAACATCCTCCCTGGTGTGGAGCCAGGCCGGCGCCCTGCTGGGCGTCGACGTCGACGTCATCGCCTGGGACCTGCCCGGGCACGGCGTCTCACCGGCGGCCCAGGAGACCTTCACGGTCGCTGACCTCGCGGACGCCGTGATTGGGCTGGTCGATTCGATCGCCCCGGGGGCGCGCTTCCACTACGCCGGGGTGTCCCTCGGCGGGGCCACCGGCCTGCAGCTGGGCATCAAGCACGGCGACCGGCTCAAGAGCCTCTCCGTGCAGTGCACAGGTGCGAAGATCGGCACTCCCGAGGGCTGGCTGGAGCGCGCCGAAACCGTGCGCACCCAGGGGACCCCGGTGATGATCCAGGGCTCGGCGCAGCGCTGGTTCGCCCCGGGATTCATGGAGAGCCAGCCGGAACTCAGCAGCCGGCTCCTGCACACCCTCCGGGACGCCGACCGCCTCAGCTACGCCTTCTGCTGCGAGGCCCTGGCCGGCTTCGACGTGCGGGACCAGCTCGGCACCATCCGCGTCCCCACCCAGGTTGTTGCCGGAGCCCTGGACACCGTGGCCCCGCCGTCGATGGCCGAGGAAGTCGCCGCGGGCATCGCCTCCGGCGGCGGCACGGCCACGGCCGTCAGCCTGGAGGGCGTGGCACACCTGGCCCCGTTCGAGGCGCCGGGCCACATCGCCGAACTGCTCAAGGGCCTCATCACCTGGACCGAGACCCGGGGGGCGGACGCATGATCGGCCCCGAACGCAATGGTGTGGTCCAGCCCGGCGCGACCAGCCAGGAAATCTACGACGGCGGCATGAAGGTCCGCCGCGAGGTCCTCGGCGCGGCGCACGTGGACCGCGCCAACGCCAACAAGGATTCCTTCACCGAGGACTTCCAGGACATGATCACCCGGATCGCCTGGGGCGGCATCTGGACCCGGCCCGGGATCAGCCGGCAGATGCGCTCCGCCGTCACGCTTACGGCCATGGTGGCCCACGGGCACTGGGAGGAACTGGCGATGCATATCCGCGCCGCCATCACCAACGGCCTGAGCCGGGACGAGATCAAGGAAATCCTGCTCCAGACCGCCATCTACTGCGGGGTCCCCTCCGCCAACACCGCCTTCAAGACCGCCCAGCAAGTGTTCCATTCCATGGATGAGGCAGAAATGGACAGGTCAGAAATGGACAGGGCAGAAATGGACCAGAACCCATGAACCAGGCTTTTGTGTACGACGCCGTCCGGACCCCGTTCGGGAAGTTCGGCTCCGGCCTCGCCGCCGTCCGCCCGGACGATCTCGCCGCGCACGTAATTCGCGAATCTGTGAAGCGCGCCCCGGCCCTGGACGTCGAGCGGATCGACGAGGTGGTCTTCGGCAACGCCAACGGCGCCGGCGAGGAAAATCGCAACATCGCCCGGATGGGCACCCTGCTGGCCGGGCTGCCGGTCTCGGTCCCGGGCACCACGGTCAACCGGCTCTGCGGCTCCTCCCTGGACGCGGCGATCATCGCCTCCCGCCAGATCAACACCGGCGACGCCGAGCTCATGCTGATCGGCGGGGCCGAGTCGATGTCCCGCGCCCCCTGGGTGCTGCCCAAGACCGAGAAGCCCTACCCGGCCGGGGACCTGACCCTGGCCTCCACCACGCTGGGCTGGCGGCTGGTGAACCAGGCCATGCCGGCGGACTGGACCATCTCCCTGGGCGAGGCCACCGAGCGGCTGGCCGAGAAATACGGTGTGGGCCGGGCGGCGCAGGACGAGTTTTCCGCGAATTCGCACAACCTCGCCGCCGCGGCCTGGGACGAGAGCTTCTACGACAACCTCGTCGCCCCGGTCCCCGGCACGGACCTGGTCCGCGACGAGGGCATCCGGGCCGGGTCCTCGGCCGAAAAGCTCGCCGGACTGAAGACCGTGTTCCGGACCGGGAACGGCACCGTGACCGCCGGGAACGCCTCCCCGCTCTCCGACGGCGCCTCCGCGGCCTGGCTCGGGTCCGAGGCCGCCGCCGGGATCCTGGGCCTGGAGCCGCTGGCCCGGATCGCCGGGCGCGGCGCGCACGCGAACGATCCCCAGTACTTCGGCTACGCCCCGGTCGAGGCCGCGAACAAGGCCCTCGCCAAGGCCGGCATCGGCTGGGACCAGGTGGGCGCCGTCGAACTGAACGAGGCATTCGCCGCGCAGTCCCTGGCCTGCATCAACGCCTGGGGCATCGATGCGTCCATCGTGAACCGGCACGGCGGCGCGATCGCCATGGGCCACCCGCTGGGCGCCTCGGGCGCCAGGATCCTCGGCACCCTGGCCCGGTCCCTGCAGGCCTCCGGGCAGCGCTGGGGCGTCGCCGCGATCTGCATCGGCGTGGGCCAGGGCCTCGCCGTCGTGCTCGAAAACGTAACTTCGGAAGTGAAGGGCTAGGCGATGCTGAATTTCATTGACACCGTCGGCGAGGCCGTCGCCGGCATCAAGGACGGCTCCACCGTGATGATCGGCGGCTTCGGCAACGCCGGCCAGCCCTTCGAACTGATCGATGCGCTGCTCGACGGCGGCGCCACCGACCTGACCGTGGTGAACAACAACGCCGGCCAGGGCGACCAGGGCCTGGCCCTGCTCATCAAGGAAGGCCGGGTGAAGAAGATGATCTGCTCCTTCCCGCGGCAGTCCGACTCCTGGCATTTTGACGAAAAGTACCGCGCCGGGCAGATCGAACTCGAACTCGTCCCGCAGGGCAACCTCGCCGAGCGGATCCGTGCCGCGGGAGCTGGGATCGGCGGCTTCTTCACGCCCACCGGCTACGGCACCATGCTCGCCGAGGGCAAGGAAACCCGCATCCTCGATGGCCGCGGCCAGGTCTTCGAGACCCCCATCCACGCCGACGTCGCCCTCATCAAGGCCCTCACGGCGGACGGCAGGGGCAATCTCGTCTACCGCAAGACCGCCCGGAACTTCGGTCCCATCATGGCCGCCGCCGCGAAACACACCATCGTCCAGGTCTCCGACATCGTCCCCACGGGCGGGCTGGACCCGGAGGTCATCGTCACCCCCGGAATCTACGTCAACAGCATTGTCCGTATTGATTCCGGCGGAGCAGCCGCCGCCGCCGTCAAGACAGAAAGCGTGGCCTGAGATGAGCATCCCAACCAATGACCAGGCGAGTGTCCGGACGGGCAGCCAGGCCGATATCCAGGCCGGTATCCAAGTGTCCGACAAGCCGCTGGGCCGGGACGATCTCGCCCGCCTCGTGGCCCGCGACATCGCCCCCGGATCCTTCGTCAACCTCGGCATCGGCCAGCCCACCCTGGTCTCCAACTACCTCGAGCCGGGGCAGAACATCACGCTCCACACCGAGAACGGCATGCTCGGCATGGGACCTGTTGCCGCCGGGGACCAGATCGACGGCGACCTCATCAACGCCGGCAAGATCCCCGTGACCGAGCTCCCCGGGGCGTCCTACTTCCACCATGCGGACTCCTTCGCGATCATGCGCGGCGGACACCTGGACATCTGTGTCCTCGGCGCCTTCCAGGTCTCGGCCACGGGGGATCTCGCCAACTGGCACACCGGGGCGCCGGACGCGATCCCCGCCGTCGGCGGCGCCATGGACCTCGCCACCGGCGCCAAGGACGTCTTCGTCATGATGACGCTCCTGACGCGCGATGGCGTGTCCAAGCTCGTGGAGGCGTGCACCTACCCGCTCACCGGGATCGGCTGCGTGACCCGCGTGTACACCGATAAGGCCGTCTTCCTCACCGGACCCGACGGCGTCCAGGTGCGGGAGACGTTCGGCTGCACGCTCGAGGAACTCCAGGCCATGGTCCCGGTGCAGCTCCGGGCCGCCGGCCCCCGCTGACAGTCCTGCGGCCGGATGACGTGCGCCCCGCTAAAGTGATGCGGGACCGAGAGGCGAGAAATGATTGAGCCAGCCAAGAGCGGCGGCGCGCCTGCGGCCAGCGACCAGTACGTGCAGTCGCTGGCGCGCGGGCTCGCCGTGATCCGTGCGTTCGACACGGACCACCCCAAGATGACGCTGACCGAGGTGGCGGCGCGGACCGAGCTGACCCGGGCCACGGCACGGCGGTTCCTGCACACACTCGCGGAACTGGGCTATGTCCGCACCGACGGCAAGATTTTCGCCCTGACCGCCAAAGTGCTGCAGCTCGGCTACGCCTACCTGTCCGGGCTGTCCCTGCCGCAGCTGGCCCAGCCGCACCTGGAAGAGCTCTCGCTCGCACTGGGGGAGTCGACGTCGGCCGCGGTGCTCGAGGGCACAGACATCGCCTACATCGCCCGGGTGTCCACCCGCCGGATCATGACGGTCGGCATCACGGTGGGCACGCGTTTTCCCGCCTATGCGACGTCCATGGGCAGGGTGTTGCTCGCGGCCCTCCCGCCGGCGAAGCTGGCGGACTACCTCGCGGCCGCCGAAATCCGGCCCCTCACGCCGGGAGCCATCGGCACACGGGCTGCCCTGCTGGCGGAGCTGGAGACGGTCCGCGCCCAGGGCTGGTGCCTGCTGGATCAGGAACTGGAGCTGGGACTGATGTCCGTCGCGGCGCCGGTCCATGACGGGCCCAAGGTGGTCGCGGCGATCAACGTCTCGCTGCAGGCCCAGACGGTGTCCGCGCAGGCGGACCCCGAGGCCTACCTCGAGGCCGTGCGTGAGGCCACGGTGGCCACGGCGGAACTCATCTCCGAGGACCTGACCTCGGGACGGTGAAGCATGGCCCTGACGTGACGGCTGGGAAGAGTGCCGTCAGGGAGCGGAGTCTGGGATCGGTTCTGTGGAAACCGTGATCGTGACGCCCCCGGGTTC